>JAZUKL010000058.1:0-23060 GCA_045643245.1 Candidatus Enterocola sp. | reverse complement strand
CCACCACTTTATGCAGTGGCAGGGAGGGTTTTACTAACTAATAATGTTTACTGGCAAACCTCTGCCGGGGCGGCGTTGATGTAAACATCAAACGTCTTAACGGTGCTACAACCGTTATCAGCAGTGGCGGTAACGGTGAATGTAAACTTATCCGTATCCTCGTTATTGGTCTGTTTCGCCTTAATCTTATATACTTTATCAGAGCCTTCAACCACATAATCCACATTCTCTGTGAATCCTGCAGGCTTGCCTGTAAGCTCCCAAACAGGAGTTACACTACAAGTAGCGGTAATAGTCATATACTCCCAAGGATATGTGGCGGCTTCATCCGTTCCCTTAGGGCTTGTGCCTAAAAGTGCGAGGCTTGGAGCCGCATTTACCGTAACTTTTACCGCATTAGATGTGTCGGAGCAATCTCCGGCACCTGAGACAACAAGCCTGAACCAGTAATCGTCAGCAGTCAAGCCAGACGCAGTGTAAGTTGCACTTGTAGCACCTGCAATATCGGTAAAGCCTTCAGTTGCACTTGTAGTTGATTTCTGCCACTGATATGATGTGGCACCCGATGTACCAGTAGCAGACAACTCTGAACTGCCGTCAGGGCATATGCTTGCTACAGAAGCACCTACTGTACCAGCAACAGGAACTGCATTTACTGTCAAAGTCTCGTAATCAGACTTGTCACCACCACAACCACCAGTAATGGTGTAGGTTATATTGGTTGTACCTGCCTTTCGCGCAGTAATGGTTTTCCCATCAGTAGTAATTGTGGCAACAGACGCATCACTTGAGCTCCAAGTGGCTGAACCTCCACCTAACACTGCACCATCCACACTTGCGGTAGGATCAGCATCACCGTAGCACATAGAAGTCTTAGATAGGCTTACCGTACCTGCACTTGCCGTAGCGTTTACAGAAATGTTTGAACTTGGAACCACATCACTCGTTGCACCGCAAGCATTCTGAACCTGACACCTAACCTGTCCGCCTGGAGCATCAAGTGTGGCAGAGATTGTGCTTGTTTCAGAAGACCCACTCCATCCTGTAGGCAATGTCCAAATATATTTGCTTATTGCTATACCATCAGCACCAGACGCTCCACCGTTTGCGGTGTATGTTTTAACATCTTCCTGACAACCAGTTAAATCACCCGTAACAGATGTTAATGTTGGTTTAGGACAGGTGATGGTGAAGGTGCCAATATTCAAATCATTAGCGGCACAGTAGCCACCATCCTTAGTTGTTGTTACCTTTAATGTATACTCACCTGCAGCAGTAGGCATATCATCACTATCATTATATTTAACAGTAATGGCTGAAGTTCCTGTACCATCTTTCCATTTAACATCAGCAGAAAGAGCAGAGCCTGTGTACTGCTTAGAATCTTCAAACTCAAAGTCAGAAGCCTTAGGTGCAATACATCCGCTTGCCCAAGTTACTGAAGCCTGGCAGTTAGCGGCATCCACATTAAACGTTACCAAATATTCCTGACCTACAGTACATGGAGCCTGAACTTTTCCACCTGTTATGTTAAACTGCAAATCTTGTGAACCACCCAATGTAATAGGTGTATTAGAACTTACACCCCACTTATTAGTGTCATCGCCAATAATCCACAAATATTGATATCCTTCATGAGCCTGAGTGAATGTAAATGCCTTAGAGTATTCATTATCTGATATCTTATCTAATTTCCAAGTGCTGGAGTAACTACCTTCATCTTTCTTATTCAAATAACCACCCAATGCAAAGTTTGCAGCAGTGCCGCAACCAGCAAAAGTTGACCATGAATATGCCTTACTACTCCAGTCTCCAGTAACAATCTCATTCTTTGTCCCACTGGAAGCAACATCACTGATGGTTCCTTCATCACCTGTATAACCACCCGTATGTCTCTTAACCTTGAAAGATGTGTAGCAACCTTCTGGTACCAATATCTTATAAATTTTACCTGATACATTTGTGGCATCGGTGTATGTTGAACCTCCATCAAATGATACATACGGAACTGCCCCGTCATTACCAAACCAAGAGGCAGATACATCAAAGTACAAATACTCTGTACCATCATAGCAACGACCAGTCTTGGTTTTGAAACTACACTGTGTACCGTACTCCGTACCGCACTTGTATGTGGCGTATGCCTTATAGTTATAAGTAGTATTCTCTGTCAAACCTGTAATGTCAACTGTAAACGGACTTTCCAAATTTGCGGCAGGATACTTGTTTCCACCTATCTCAATACCAACTTCAGTAACATTTGTACCATCACTGTAAGAACCAGATAGGGTAACAGTAGTCTTGGCCAAATGCTCCGCAGTTGCACTTGTAGTTACAGTAGGAGCGGGACAAGTGGTGGTAAACTGAGCATTTGCACTGTAAGATGTACCGCTTTCATTGGTTGCGTATGCCCTGTATACGTATGTCTCCCCAGGAGTAAGACCTGTAATTGATGTAGTTTCACTTCCTGTTCCACTTCCTATTGGCACTGTAGCACCAGGGGTAACACCTTGACCCGATACCCACTCAATACCTCTTGCTGTTATTGTTTGGGCAGAACAGTCTGCCTTTATACCTGCACTTGTAACATCACAACCAATAGTGGCACCTGTAGAAGTGATATTTGAAGCAGCCACTGTACTTACTGTAGGTTTTGTAGCGGTACAAGTAACTGTAAAATCAACCACACTGCCCTCTATTGGAGTAGATGAACCACAAGCCTTAACGTATGCCTTATAAGAATAAGATTCCCCTGCGATAAGACCTGTAATTTCTTTAGAGAATGGATTGGCAACCGATAAGAACGCTTCTGTGCCAGATTTACCATCTGTCCAAATAACACCCACCTCATCAGGAGTAGTATCGCCACCAGTGTAGCTACCACCTACCGTTGCACTTGTTGCACCAGTCATTGATGCCTCAGCAGTTGTTACCGAAGTTGGTGGGGTGCAAGCCGCCTCAAACAATGCATAAACTGTTACATCAGAACTTAAACTTGTACCAGTAGAATATTCTGTACTTGTACCAAGTTGGGTACCTGTACCATCTGATGCGGTATTCCACTCTTTAAACGTATAACCAGTTGCTGCAGTAGCCGTAAAAGTGGTTGCTGTTGAATAAATGTTAATCTCGTTCACAGAACTCTTTGCAGTTCCAGTTCCTATTTTTACTGTACCTCCTGTAGTACCAGATACGTAAGAAGAACCACTCTTATAATATGCACTTGCAGTTCTTTTGTAAGCATTGGCCTTAAAGTATAAAGTATTTGTACTGGTCATAGAACCAGAATAACTACTATTATATTCAGCACGTGCTTTTAACTTAAAATAATATGTGCTGCCAGCAGTTACCGTTGCACTTGCAGTTGTTGTTGTACCATAGTCTCCAAAAGTACTACTATTTTTAGCCCAAGCATATTGCTTACCTACTTCACTTGAGTTTGGCACGGTAGCAGTACCCACTGTGGCCTTTACCGTACCTGCATACACGCTGTACGGACTTGAAGATGTTCCAGAACCTCCGTATGTTGTAGTGCCATTATTGACTACTGTTAACTCATAGAATGGTGCTATACCAAATCCACCATCACTGGTGTAAAGGCAGCAATTGCCAGCATTGTTGACATCACGTTCATACCATGTTGGGCTGCTTTTACTTCCTCCACAATGAGCGGCCGTTCCTTTATCTCCAAATTGGTGATTGGAATATTCAGTATCTCCATATTGAGAAGATTCAGAATATATTCTAAACCCACCTAAATCAGTTCTGTTCAAGCCAGTAATTTGATATAAATTATCTGCAACTTTAGAACACTTGATCTGACTTGAGGCTCCACCCCAATAATACAAATAGTAATTATTACCATTACAAGCATTTTCATTGCTTTCTCCAGTGTATATATAAATGGTTCTATTGACAGTCCATCCAAATACACCCTGACTTACTAATAACGTTGCAAGTATGGCTGTTATTAGCCCTAGCCTGCGTTTTAAACTTTTTAATAAATTTTTTGTTTCCATAATAATTAAGTATTTAGTTTGTTTTGTTTTTGCTTTGTTTTGTTCTTTATCAGCCCTCTCACCTATGTAATCAGGCTCCTAAATAATATTCGTGCTTTCATAGTTGGTTGTATTTTTTGTTTAAGTTTTGCTGTTATTCAATAAAATCTAAATATTGCATAGAAATATTAACACACTTAATGATTGCACCAACTTGCTTAGAAAGCAATTGAACAGTGTTATTTTTAGATTTTCCAAATTCAAGATGACAACTTTCCATATTTAGTACACAACATTTTACAACATCTTCCTTTGCTTCAGATTGTGATTTAGGCAAATGTAACTGATTACCATCAATAAAACTACCCGTATAAAATAGGGTGTTTAACATTATTAGTTCATCATCAGAACAATTGTCAAATACCATTTTTATTTGTTGAAACTTATTTACCTTATCAGCAGTTATATCTAATATATGCTTATATTCAAAATCAGTAGAATCTGAATCATCATAAGGTTTTAATTGCTCCAGAATATCACATAGCCTTAGCCTCAACTCTATATATTTACCCAGAAATGCTTGCTTTTTTGAATCTTCTACGTTAGCTAACATTTGACCATCGATTTCATAATCTAATTTATCAAACGCATCTTTAAGTTCGTTCATTCTGTTCACAAGATTTGGCAAATCTAATCTGGTTTCAGGTTTCATAGGCTTTCCATTTTTTTCAACTGGATACCTCATACTCATAGAACTTGAATCAAAATCATGAACCGCACGTATATAATGCTCTATTGCATCCAAATCCACTGATGAACCAACTCGTTTATGCAAATATTCAATTGTCGGTTTTGTCTCTTCCCAAATTTTAACTAAACTATGACCTATTCCAAGCAAAATTTTATATCCTTCCTCTGTTTTTACACCATATTTTACATGAAGGTATTTTAGTTCAAGTTCCACATAGTGCCTATAACAGAAACATATTGCAAGACCTAACCCATCAATAACCCTATAATCTCCACTTGATTGCTTAATTTTTTCATATAAAGCATTAGCACTATCAAAATATGAATTAGCATATATTGAAAAAGCGAAACACCCTGTTCCTTCCCAGCCAAAATAACAAAAACTATTTGATGGAGTGGATACACCAACATTTTTGACTATTTTAAATATGATATCTTTGTTTGTCATAAGTTATTAGTGTATAAAAATTACAATTCAGTACTTAATCTTTAATCTTTTGTTTTAAGTTTAATTGATTATATCATTTCCTATAGTTTTTTATAGTAGATTCGCGAACATTATCAGCCTGTATATCATAATTTTTCTTTTTAAGAATATGCCTTATTTGTGAAATATTTACACCTTTCTCTGGGCAATTATTCCCTAATATTATACCCCTAAGTTTAAATGGGAAAGCATCCCCTTTTAAGCTAAAGTCAATAGTAGGATTGAGAATATTCGTATCTCCTGTTAATACCCAATTTACATTTCTAGTTATCCTTTCTCCATTTATAAATAATAATCTTATTTCTTGTTCATCTCTATAGTCATACGGCTTAAAATAATGTTTCCACTTATCAATTTCTTTGAAAACTAACCCTTTCTCTAATAATGTTTTTACAATTTCTAGTGCATCGTTCTTTCTCCTGTAGTTCTCATAACTTACCTTATGTAGCATAAAATTAGTTTCCCAATCCTTTACAATATCAAAAATCAAACACACCCCACTAGAATTATCTCCATACAATCTCCACATTGTTAAATCATCAATCCTCTTAGTACAGCATGTTATAAACACACTATTTGCATCTAAATTACTCTCCTTATTGTAACCGCAGTATGAATCAAAGTAATTAACTTCGGTGTTATCATTCATGCCAACAATACAGGAAACTCTAATAGAATCATTATTTATCATATGATACAATGTTTCCAATGTAGTATATTTACATACTGGTTCTGTTTCTATTTCCTTCTCAGTATCATCTTTAATTAATGTTTCCCAAAATAGATTCTCTTCAACGGCACTTTTAAACTCACAATCATCATCATCTTCATTATATTCAACAAAATCAGCAAAAGTTTTCAATTTAGAATTATTTCTTAAGAAATCCTTAATAGTTTTTGCCTTAAATTGTTTAACAGAAGCCTTCCCTGTCAATAAATTTTCTACTTGAGCAAAGTCATTTGTTTTTGCTAATTCACTAACACTTCCATCCGTATTTTTGTAAACATAAAAAGTGAATTGACTATCAACTAATATTCCATAAGCTCCACTCGGGACACGCTTACTAAAAATCTTTTTTGATTTATCAATATCTTGAAATTCAAGAATTACAACTCCAATTACGGCAATAAATCCCCCATCCTCATCACAGATTGTAAATACATAACCTGGTTCAACTTGATATAGTTTTTCACTCAATTGTTCTATTTCATATTTCTCTTTTATTGAGGATTTTGAAAACAAATCATATACTGAGTTAAGAAACTCTGCATAAAGCCCAAAACTTAACGAACTGTCAAATTCTTGTTTTTCAATATTTTCCTTATCCTCTGCCATTAAAAATAATTATTACTCTACAGGGATTTAAATTCAACTGATAATAGCATGTCAACAAAATCCCTTTTACCTATCAACTTCACTACACCCTCGGCAAGAGCAATACATGCCTTTGGATATTCATCAAGATTTGAAATCAGCCACATTATTGATGTTTCATGATTCCTCAACTTATATTCCTTAAATTCCATTATCTTTCTTATTACCCAATCATTATTACTATGATTATCCTCGTTAACCTGTACAACTAGTGTCAATCTTAATAATTTGAAAAACGCAACAATATCTGCATTCCCCCACCGATTGTATTGACCATCCTTTTTGGGCATCTTCACATAGTCAGCTCCTATTGCTTTAATATACCAATACACTAAATCTTCAAGTCTCTGTTTGTCAATGTATTCTTGTATTGCAACTAAATTTTCCTTATTTACACTACTTTTAATTTGAATAGATGAATCTACAATATCTTTTACACTGGTAATATCCAAATTAGTGCCAAGATATCTTGTCTTAGCATATAATTTTCTGTCCAGTTTGTCTCTTGAAATGCCTTTGTTCTTTTGTTTAACTTCCCAATAAAAACCTAAATCTACTCTCTTGCCATCTACGGTCAAATGATTATTCTCATTTTTAACTTCTTTCCCGTCTGCGGTTTGTACACATAGATTACCTAATTCTTCTGTAGATATTACTTGTTCTCCTATGATTTCATATATTTCACAACAACCATATTTAGGAACAACGACAATATCACCCTTTTGCATTCCTATAATGAAGTTTTTCAAAAAAAACCTGCTCCGTGTAATTCCACCCCATTCATCAAAAAAGACACCATCAAAATTTGACCTCAAATTATTTAGAGTCTCTTTGTTTCCGAACTCTCCCCATCCAATTGACAAGTAACCTTTTTCAAGTAATGGATATGATACCTGCCACTCGTGACTGATTCTATGTAACCAATATTTAGGCTTGCGTTCTGACATTATTCTTCTCCAAACTTCTGTATAAATGCGTTCTCTCTTATGTTCTCAAGCCAGCGGTAAACGCTACGCTGCTGGTATTTGGGTTCACCGTTACTGTCTGTCTCTTTCTCAAGTGCTAACGCCATTAGGGTGAACTCCTTTTCTAGTGACGTTGCAAATATGCCGGCATCATCGGTGTTTATGGACACTGAAATTTGTGCCGATTTATCTACTTTGCCATCGGTGCGTATAAGGTCCTCATTGTTAAACTTAACTATTGGATGCTCTACGTACCTTGGTATGTTTCCTATTCTCAGGTTTGATGTGGGGTTGCACTCTATGGCTATGTGCCGGCGTGCTATCTCCTCCTGCATCTTCTCCTGTATTGTTTCCAGTATTCTAACAAACGATGCTCTGTGACAGGCGTCTATTTTCCACTCCACTGACTTACTCCCCTCTGACTTAACTTTGGTGTCATAATGGTAACGGTAGTAGAGTTTTCTTGCCTCTTTATCGGTTCTTGCTGGTACTACCTTGTTATCCATATTAAGTTGGTAGATGTCTATCAAAGTCTCCCGCTTTGGCTCTACCTTAGGGTTCAGATATAGGCTTGGCTCGTCACCTCTGAGAAGCCAGGCGTTCATAAGGGTCTGCTCCTCCACCTGCTCATTATATATCGCCTCACGTAATCTGTAAAACTCTTTTTTTGCCTCGTGCAGGAATGTGCCTCCGTCTATGCCATACTTCTCTATCTTGTCTAACAGCCACACTATGTTGTCAAGCAGAACCTGTTTTGGCATTACTACCGTAAAGTGTTTCTCCTCATAGTAGTGGGTTACGTCAAGTCCGAGTGCCGTGCCGTGTCCTATGCGGTCTCCGTTACGCAGGTTAAGGAATGTTATTGCCTCCTCCATTGCACGTAGCCCGTCTATTATATCATAGAAATCTTCTCCTGCGTGGAATGTGAAGCCTAACTTATATGGCGGCAACGCTTGCAGGTAATCCATCTCTGGGTTACGGTTGACGTGCCTCAGCTTACGGAATATCGGTCCAAAGACCTCAGGACGGCAGAAGAACTCACTGTTAGCGGCATCTATTCCCACTATTCGTTTGTCTCCGCTCTCAAGTAGTTGCTTTACGCTGTTTGCCTCTGCCTTATACTTTTCTCTTGCCTTATGGTTACGGCATCTTAAACCGTTCTCAGCACTGTCTTTATAGAACTTGGCTTTGTCCAACTCTTTTATAAAGTGGATTATGTAGCCGTAGGTGCAGTTCTTTGGTTTATGCTCTTCTATTTTGTTTATCTCCGTTCTAAGTTCAGCCGCACTCTTCTCTGGTGTTATACGGTACTCAATGTGCTTTACAAAGGTGTCTTGTACTGCAAGTTGCATTCCAAGTTTCACAAGTTCCTTGCGGTACACTGGGCTTTGTTTAAGGGCTTTCAGCAGGTCTGCTTTCTTTTTGTCATAGTAACTGAAGTTTGCAAAGCCTATTACATCATTGACTTGTACCATTGCGTAACGGAAATGTGCCTTTATTATGAGGTATATGTAGAGCAGTGTCTCAAATATACGGTTGGTTCCGCTGTTCACTTTCTCAAAGCACTGGTAGAGCAGTTTGCGTTCTCCTATAAGACTTATGCGGCTGTCAACGCTGCGTGTTTTTATTGGCAGGTTGTTTGGCACTGCGTAGTCTATCTTGTTTACAGGATTCATATACTTTAGCCTGTCTATGAAACTCTGTATGTCTGACATACGCAGGCTTATGAAATTCAACTTGTCTGTCTCCTGTATCCAATCTCTCAGCGTTCTGTCTATGCTGGCATCTTCTATATTGTTAATGTATTTATAGAGGATGGAACGAATGAACGCCGCAAGTGATATTTCTCTGTAGTCTCCGTCATAGTTCTTGAGCTTTTGGTACTGCTTGTTCCCGAATGTTCTGGGGCAGTTCATCACCGCAAGCCAGTTCAGGGTGAATATGTGTGATGACCCTTTCATATGGTTGTGCAGTTCCGCAAGTCCTTTTGACATCAGGTACTTCAGGTCTCTGTTTGACGTTAGTATGTACGGATGCCAGGCGAAGTCTGTACGGGTGATGCCGTTTTTGAAGTCCGACGCAGCCAGAAAGTTGGTTACCAGTATGTCCTCTCCTATATCCTTGCTTGCCTCATTCCAGCGCAGATATTCCTCATATCTACAATATGGCATACCGTTTACTGAAACCAGCATCTGGCTTGTAAGGTGGGTGAGGACATTGAACACACTGCGACTGCCGTGCTCATAGTCCAGCACTTTGTTCTGTGACCAAGTATCATTTGTTATGTCAAAGACCGAATCAAGCTGGTTCTCCGAATACCGGAGTTCTTTGCTTAAGAACAGACTTTTAAAAGTCTCTTTATCTATAACAACCCCGCCATCTCTCCTTATTCCGTTTACTGAGTTCAGTGAGCCGTACAGCTCATCTAACTTTCTCCTTGTAAACAACAACTCTATTACACTGCGAAGGTTGTCCATTAATTAAATTATTATTCCAAATTATATTCTTCTTTAATTTGTTGTAATATCTTTTTTATATCATCTACAGATACCCTTTTTTGTTCATTCATCTTTTCTCTCATCAATTTATAAAATCTGGATTTTGTATTTGCATACTTTTCGTTTCCCACAACTATTTCCCTATACCTTTTACCTATGGTTCCTTCTGCATACGACTCTTGACCAGTAAACTTTTCCTTCATAATTTGCTCAACATCAAAACCCTCAAGTTCAACAACTAAGGCAGACAAAAAACTATTAAGGAAGTCATTCCGCTTTTGTGCCATTTCTTTATCTTTCCCTGTCTTTCCTTCTATTATACAACCCCCAAATACATCAGCAATAATGTCTGCATAGTCAAAAGATATAACAAGAGGCATTCCTTTTTCATTTCCCTTTATATTTTCTTTCCCAGTTTCGTTGTTCTTATTCTGTCGTCTATCGTATGTCTTTATTTTGTATTTGCCAATTCTATTAAACAAGGCTTTTAGATTGGCACTTAAAGAGCCTCTAGACCTCATTCCCCAATTGTATTGCACTTTCACTATAAGGTCATCAAGTATTTCAAAATTTCTAATAGCAGCACGGGATAACAATGCGTGTGTTGGTGTGTTACACCAATCTCCTCTATCTTTCTTACTGTCTGCCAATAATTTTCCGTACAAAGACTTATCCTGGTGTTTATATGCCAACCCAAATAATTTTGGATTGATTCGGTCATACGCACCTTTAATATTAACGATATTGAAAAAGAATGAGCCTATATTGAATTCTCCAGAATAATATTCCCTTCTTGAATTGAATCCATATACAATTCCACTACTCATTCTATAATCAATATTTCCTCTGCTTCCTTGTGTTCCCTCCACAAGCCTATAAACACATAGTGAGACGATTTCTATTAGTTGTAATTTGATGGAATCAATTTTTGTTTTGTCCTTCTCATTTACTAACTTTTCCGCTTCTTCTTTTAATGTTTTGAGATTTACAAGCAACTTATCTTGTGTGGTTTTTTTATCAGAACCTTTAGGCATAAAGTGATATATGTCTGTATTTACAAACAAACCGCCCACTAACTGCTCATATCTGCTGATACCATCAACCACCTCCATTTTTCTTATACTTTCATCGGTATAATCGTATTTGTCAAATTTATCGTCACCATTATCCTCATCTTCATTTTTATCAAAAGGTTTGTCAAATGGAGGTAACTCATTGTCTGCGTTATATGTCAATTCATCATAATACTCATATAATTTCATTGAGTAGAATGTTTGTACGAAGAATATTAACAATTTATCATCGGAACTATTTTTACGATATTTAATGAAATCCAATATTGTATATACATCAGCTACAGAAATATTAAACGATGAGTTCTTTTCATTTAGAATTTCGTTGTATTCATCAGTTAGAATGTCACTATACTTAACTTTTAGTTCTCTTAAGACAACCTTATTAATGGAAGATGCGTCTTTTGTTCCTCTTATTGCATTGATAATAGACAGATTTTCTGCCGATATATTATTATTTACCCAAGTGTTGTTAAAATAGTTCAAGAATTGTTCTTTATTGCTCTTTTGAACAGCAATATCAGAATCCTTACCTGCATAATAATAATCTTTCATATTTGCCAACATAGCCAACAAGAAGCGCAATTCTCTTAAATTGCGAGGCACTATCGGGCTTACAACACCTTTTGAGTGATAGAACAAGAAACGGCATTTTTCATATATGAGTGCTGTTACAGCATATTTGACCGATATAGGAGAGCCATCTCCTATGAGAGATTTCTGATTTGGTTCGTGATTTGGAAAATACTCTATCAAAGAATCAGCATACACCTCAAAGGTTGGCATATAGATGCGGTGGTTGACTGGTATCAGTTTTAGGAGATAGCGTGCCGCTATCTCCTCCAGATTTGCAGAACCTATTAAACCATAGTTCTTAAGTTCCTTAAAATTGTTAGCGTTCTCAAGCTCAATAACCTTGGTCAGTTGCTCAAGTTTGAATGACATAAGGATTACTACCTTAGGCAGCACAAAGTATTTTCTAATCTCCTCAATCATTGTATATGCGTACTTTGTTTGCAGGTCTATATCATCAATCTGAAGAACCAATACGTTTCTATCAAAGAACCTTAAATATTCCTCAACCAGATTTTCCATCCGCTTATGTAGGACTGATACGGACGCCATATCGGCAAGTTGTGAAATATCATCATCATTACACCCAAATGAATTGGGGTCATTTATTATTCTTAAACAGTCCCTGACCTTTTGGAAAGCCTCTAATAAACTCTGTTTCCTATCATCAAATTCCTTTTGTCTCCGTTCTGAATCATCATATCGTCTATCTCTGGACACATCTTCCCTGAACTTCTGAAACAATGTGCCTATGACTACATTGAGAATGTTAGATTTTTCATCAAAGATGGTGGGGTCTATTATAGGGAGAATCAATGATTTCAAATCCTCCTTGGAATCATCTTTATAATATGGCTCAAGCATATCAGCCACCGACTGCATACAGGAGGTCTTACCAGTTCCTCTGTCGCCTATGAACGCAAATATGTTGCTGCGGTCATATACATCGGATTTATCGCTACTTTTTGAAACAGTCAAATATGACTTTATTGCCTCTAAAGCCATAGTATATTGCTCCGCAAATATTGACATCTTGCGGTTGGAATATTCTTCTCTAATTATTCCAGTCTCTTCTCCTTTGTAGAATCTAATTGGGTCTGCCATACTGATGTAGTCACAACTCACAACCTTCCAAGCAGATGTGGCACAAGCCACACATTCGCCTGAATGTATGCAACGGACATACCTATTCTGTGTGAACGGTATATCCTAAAAATGTGTTTTGATTGCTATTTTACGCCCCCCTGCGTGGAAGTTTGGGTTGTGATTGTTTTTCATAATAATAATTAAGTATTTAAGTATTTTGTTTGTTTTGTATCGTGCCCAAAAAATGAGTACACTCCACGCAAGCAAAGTTAGATACTATTTATTTGTAACTTATCAATGGAGCGTAGCGAATATTTCGGCACTTGTGTAGCGGATTTGACAACGCATAAAAAAGGCTGGCACTTTGGTGTGTCAGCCGTAAAAATTCAGAGATTTATAAGTTTGGGTAAAGACGGACTTGATGTGTGGATAGGATGCACATTTCGCATTTCACTGCTGCAAAACACTTATTCTCTGCAAATATGCAACCTACTTTTTATCTGAATTAAATTCGCTAAAAAAACAATCTCGTTGCTTCTTCAGTTCATCTACAGTCTGATAAAGAAATATACATTCGCTATCAAAAAAAGGCTTGTTAGCAGAAATTGATGGGTCAGAATCAAATTTTAAAACATTCCTATAATAGTTAACTAATGTTCCATCAGGGTCTTTATCTGCAGCAAATAGATATACGTATTCACATCCAACTAATTTACAAATTTCCTCAATTTTAGGTATAATAAAATGCCAAAAAAGCGTAACCCCAATTCTGTTATTTATTGTAGTCTTACCCCAATATTCACGAGCAACATCCGAACCATTGATACCATAAAATTTCATCTCCACCGCTGGAAAAGAATATTGGACTCTATTGATATCCTTATTGGGCTCTTTTTTAACTTCTTTTTCATATGATTTCTTAATATCTATACTCGTAAATTCATCAACACTACATCCATATTGTATAGCTTCTTGAACAGCTCTATTTGCTTCAATAAGTTTATCTCCGGATAACTTTCCTGCCGCCATATCACTAATAGCAACAAAAGCCTTGTGGCAAAGAATCATTTTTTTCTTATCAAGAATCTTAAACAACTCACCACAACGTAAAGAGAAAAACAAAAGAGGAATTTTATTTGGAGATATTAACAGATAAGAAGCCAGTTTATCGTATTTATCATCATTAATACACTCTTCACTTCTAAATTGGTCAATGAGTACAGATCTGCATTCATTAACAACTTTAGGACCAACAATACTTTTCAACAAACCCGTATCATCACATTCTTTTACTCTAATACATTTTATTTTATTGAGTAATCGCTTTTGTTCTTTAGATATACAATCACTGCATTTGCGGCAAAATATTCTCAAAATAGAACCTGCGCAATTTAATCCTTTCTGCATCATTATTAATATCATTAATATCCAATTCCTTGCTGCAATTAGTATCATTATCCGCATAACCCTTTCTTGCATTTTGCCATGAACTCTCTCCATGTGTCAAAACGCTTAAACTCCACGAGTCTTTGTGAGCATAGTTTGCAAAAACAACATCAAATATATTGTGAAATTGTGATAATTTCTCCTCATTAATAACATCGTTCAAACTATCATTCCTGTACAAATCTCTAACACGTACAATTACAGGACCATATACCCATGCTTGAAATTCAGCATCAAACATAGGTTCTCCTGTTTGAATAATTGATTCTCGCTGAACTAAATACAATAATTTATGCAATTTCATCTCATCTATTTTCTCTTTGAACTCCTTAAAATATCTTTGGAAAATATACGAGGCTACAATTTTAACATCTAACATAACATATCCCTTAAGTTTAATATTAAATAACAATTTATGTGGATTTATCCTTATATTGATTTATTAAGCTATTAAGCCCACTAACATTCACAGATACAAAACCTTTTGGAATGTGGAATAAAAATCCTTTATGTCTTTTCATATAAGCATACGGCTTTCCATATGAATTGCGCTCACCGCTTTTTGTCGTATTATCTAAAACTCCATGTGAATGAGTGCCATCCCACTGCGGTCCAAACTTACTATATTCCACATCATTACTTAAAACACGTGAAGCATGAGTCCACTCATCTTCATTGAGACCCACATTATACTTTTTGTATAGTATAACCTTGTCGAAATCTTGTTCAACGGTACAATCATCCGCCATCTCAAAGCCTACTTCCTTAAACGCTTTCACTAATGCATCAGGATTAGAACTTTTTTCCACATTTTCTGGCCACCAAGTACCTGGGTTCCCCGTATGATCCACCCATACGCAATCGTATCCCATAGCCCATGCAATACAATTATATGTTTTATTGCAATCACTCTTGATAACAAAATTTTTATCATTTTTAAGGTCTGGATAGACGCTTATTAATGCACTCCTATTCTGCTTAGTATCGAGATCCATGTTTTACAAGCATCATTAAGACTAACGAATCCTTTGTATTCTACAATACCAGGAAATATCAAATCCAGAGCATGAACTAATTGAGATGGCTTTATTTTAATTTCCTTTAAAATATATGGAACCGCATCTACTCCCATGTCAACAATACGCTTAAAATATGAATTATCCAAATTGTTTGTTGACATAAACATAGTTTGACTATTCCAGTAATTATAATTCACATAAAACTCAGCAGCATTATTTAACTCCTTTGAATCAATTGTCATCGATTTGCCTTCTTTGTTTACACAAGATATAGAAGATATCAAAGAAAAAGACCCCGCGTCACCCTTATTTTCACAATTATTTAAAGAATTATTAATAGGTGATTTAACATCATATATAATATTTTTATTCATGCTCACTCACTTTAAAAGGAATACTATCAATTAAAATTTTATCAAATAAAACATTAAACAAATATTCTCCTGCCTCATTAAATATCAATCCCTTTAAACTAATGACTGCATTAAATTTATAATTCGCACAACTATTCTCTAATTTGTTTTTTGATGAAAAAACCTCATCCTTAGTCTTTTTATTTTTAATTACAAATGTAACCTCTTTGTAACTATTTATCGTCTCATCTAAGCACACACTTAAAACATACGAAAAATACACCCTCCATGGAAACCTTTCAACTACAAGATTATCAAAAGTATCTATAATAGTGAAACTTCCATTATTTTCAGAAGCATAATTACAAAGCGCCGAAATCAATATTTTCATAAAGAAAAAGTTAACAGCATCAAAACTTTTGATACTGAGATGCAATTATACGAAATTTTTTCAACTATTCAAAATAAATAATAGACTATTTTCATTAGGGAGCACAAAGTTACAACATTTTTTCATATGTAGCAAACATTGTTTGCACAAAGTTAAAGTTAAAGTAATGTCAAAATAATAGAGTCTTTGATGCATATACAATATCCCCATACCATTACAATACCTGCAACGTTGTGGCTATAAGATAGTTATAACTACAATTTGTTGCATTTCAACACACTCCGCAGGGCGTGAAAACGGTTCACAACTGTAGAACATATACTACGGTTGTAAATTTAGGTGGTATTTTTTGTAGAATTATTTTATGTGCGTAGCGAATATTTCGGCACTTGTGTAGCGGATTTGGCAACGCATAAAAAGGCTGGCACTTTGGTGTGTCAGCCGTGATAGTAACTAAAATTATGTATGATTATTTTTTGAAGAATATGAGTTAGAGTCTGCTGATTTCTTCTGTGCTGAGACCTGTAACTTCCGCAATAAGTGCAACATCAAGACCCTTCTGTTTCATGTTCTTTCATAATATTTCTATGTTGATTTGCACTTGCAAAGTTACTGCGAACTTTTGAGAAATACACTGATTTTCAAATCCCATCACTTTGTGTGTGGAGAGGAGAACAGCAGAGCCAGCCCACAGATGGAACTGGCTCTTGGAATGGATATTTAATGCGTCATTACTTGCAGACAACCTTAACCTGGTCAACTACAACGTGAAGCACATTATCACTTGTATATTTAATACAGTCACAGTCACTTGACTTAGCCTTGCAACGGTAGTAGCCAGACTCATTTATGCCTGTGAATGTGTGAGAGGCTGAAGTTTCATCATCTACAACGGTAATCCAATTGGTTTCACCATCATCTGAACGCTGCCAACTGTAGAGCAGTGACGCACCACCCTGAGATGCTGTAGCGGTTGCCGTCATAGTAACAGAGCCGTCCATAGCCACCTGTTTCTCAAGAACTGAAGGGGCCTCACCGTCAAATGAAGATGATACAGATGTTACATAATCAGTAACACTCCAGCCGTTGATAATCCTACCAAGTTCATACAGACGACCCGATGAAGTTCCATTACCAATCCAATTTGTAATTGCCGTATAAGACTTGCCTGTTGAAACATTGTAGGCGGCAAGCTTGGCACTAATGTTGGCTACAGTAAGAGGAGCCCCCTCTGCGGTCTGCTGAGCCCAACGCTGTTTGATTTTAGCCTTGAAACAAGGGTCAGCCATAAGACCTTTAGAGCCTTTAGAGCCAGAACCGTTTCCAGTCCACCAGAACGGAATTGGGAAATCATCTGTGTACATACCACCTTCCTCAACAAGAAGCGTGTTATTAGTAGATGCACCTTTATCAGAGGTTTGAGCCATACCAAGTTCTGTATCCCAAAGTGGCTCAGCCATTATTTTGGCATCAGCATCCTTTATCTTAAAGTATTGGGAAATGCGGTAACCGTCCACATTCTTTGCAAGTTCCTCTATAATAAAGTAGTCTGCAAAAGACTCATAGTCTATAAGAGTACGCAATGTAGTGTAATTCTGATTCTTTACAGCGTTCTCAAATGCCTCTACCTTACCCTTTATAGTACTCATCTTTGCATCCCACTCTGCAGTTGTAAAATCACCATACTCAGGGAACACAACCTCATAACCGTGGTCTATTGTAATACCATAGGTGCCTACATTCTGTTTTCCTGCATTTGCTGTGATGAAGGTACACTTGTTCTGCTCCACATCATTACCCTGAACATCCTTGGCAGGAACCCCAGTCGGATAACGGTCCACCATATCGGTCTTGTCATACTTAAATATAAAGCCTGTATTCTCATCTACGTTTATACGAGCCTCACCATCTTTGTTCTTCTCCATAAACACAAACAGACCCTTATCTACACCGTCAATATAGACCTTGGCATAACGTCCGTGAGAGTTCCAGTTGCCCGTCATCTCTTCATAGAGGTCAAGTTGAAGTTGGTTACGCATCCAAGTATTGTCATCATTTGATGAGTATAGAATCCAATCCTTATCCTTCTTGTCAGAAAGTTTAAACATCTTCTCCTTACCCTTAACCCACTTACCGTCATCGCCACAGTTATCCTCACCGCAAACAAAAGCGTAGTTCTTTCTCTCCTTTGTCAAACTTGATGAACCACGATAACTGATTCTGATTTTCTTATCATAGTAAAGTTTGCCGTTATGGTTGTCAAAGTCTGTACCGCTATATATATTGGCACTGCCATCGGTCTTCTCACCATTCCAAATAATCTTACAATCTGCACTGCGTTTTTGCTTGGCAGTGAACATTTTTGCAAGACTGCCAAGAGGGTCTGAACAGTCAGGCATAGCCTCCGCATCTGTCCTGATGCTTATTACAGGAATATTAGAACTGATGCTAACCGTGCTTCCTGATGTAGCGGTAACCTTTATAGCATTTGAATTAACTTCTACAGGGTCACCTGCCGCAGGAGTAAGAGTTACAACACAACGGTAGTAACCAGCCTTTATAGGGCGGATATTGTTGGTTTCAGAACCCAAACCGTCTGCATACGGAGCCCAGTCAGATGAGCCATTGGCAGACTTCTCCCACATATATGTTACCTCACCTGTCTCATACCCGGCATTACCTATAATGGTAGAACCCAAATCAGAGACATACATTGACACAAAGTCAGTGGCATCATTTGTGTTGACGCTGGTTCTCCAAGCAGTAATAACAGGCTCACCCTCTGCGAAAGCCATAGCAGTACATAGCACCGCTACGGTAATCGTAAATAATTTTTTCATTTTATATAACTTTATTTATTTTGTATTACCTTGTCATTTTGAGATTTTTCGCTTCGCTCAAAATGACGAGAGAGGGTATTACTTGTCCCTTTTGACCCTGAATGCCTTAACCGCACCGCCGGCAAGGCTAAGAATTAGCAAGATTGAGAGGCCGCCGTCAAGAGGGAGGGAGCCACCTTGCTCACAGGAGTTTACGCACTGGTAATACAATGACCAACACTCAGTATCAGTTGTACAGTTGAAATTTGAGTCACAGCAACCCTCGCAAGAACCCCCTTCTGGTGGTACACCTGGTTCCTCAGTGGTACATACATCCGTAGATGGATAATCCCCTAAAGACACATACGAGCCTGTAACCATAGTACCACTTGTAAGCAGTGACTGTTCCGTACCTGTTGATGCAGAACCTCCAGCATAAGGACTATAAGATGTGCTTGGCAGCGTTACCGCCCCCAAACTCTGTACCATCAACGCTACAATTCCAATAAATAATAATTTTTTCATTTTTTTATTTTTATTTAATTATTATCGCTTTAATTGAGTCTTGAGAAAGGAGCATTAACTCTCCTTTCTCATTTCTCCTTTCTCCTTTACTTAACTACCACCTTAGCAGTCTCTGTCTTAGTGTCACCTATCGCCTTTACAACATATACACCCTGTGCACCTTTAACCTTAATCTTGTTATAGTGTGCGTTCTTTAGTGTAACTACTGTTGTGCGTCCGCTCATATCGGTAATCTCAGCACTCTTAAGAATTACATTCTCAGATGAGCTTATGATTATGCTATTGCCGTTTCCGTAGAGGTCAATAGTGGCGGCACTTGTGGTAACGTCATCATCCCCTGTTGGAACATCTTGTTTCTCCTCCGCTCCAAGGTTCAGGTAGAACCTGCCAGCGTATGTGCCGGCGGCAAGAGATATAGAGCCCTTCTCGCCTTTCAGCAGGTCATAACTCTTGTTTGCCTCGCGGTCTTCAAGAATGGCTTTCTCTATGCCCTCCATTGTAGGAAGAGTGAACTCTACCGTCATTGGCTTCTCAAGTTTAAGACCAAGTGGTATTGCACTTTCAAATGTAGGGAGCGTAAGTTTGTCAAGTTCCTTGCCGTACATTACAGCGTAAACCTCAGGCTTGGTAGGCATACCAGCAATTGTGGTATTGATAAGGTCACTGCCCTCAACATATTCGTCAGCCTTAAGCTCATCATAAATTATCAATACACTGCTTGAACCGTCTGTACCTGCAGGATTTGAAGCCCTGAGTTTTAATGTCGGGTTAGTGGCTGTAGCACTCTTGTATTTTGTATTCTCACTTGTGAGCATCTCTGGTGTTATACGGAACCAGCCGTCATTCTGAGCTTGGTTAGGCACAAATATGAATCCGTTCTGTGGCTTGATATACTCCACACCATTCTCAAAACTCTGTGCATCATAATCATATACTTTGAACCAACCTTTGTTAACTGTCTCAGCAGCATCCACACTCAATGTAGCAGGATAAGTGTTGCTCATAATTTTATTACCTTCAATCTTATACTCAGGTATTACCTCATCATTGAGGAACCAGCCGTTAAAGTTGAAGGTCTTAGGTACTATAGCATCTCCAACCATTGCCGGATTAGGATTAAGATAAGTATAGTATTTAGCCGCCGTTGCCTTATATTGACCGTACTGGTCAGGTATCTTTATTGCAAACACTCTGTCATACGGAACCTGCTCATCAAGTTGGGTGAACGGAGTCTGCCAAGTTGCATACGGTTCATCTGGACTTTCATTATGGAACTCCGCCTCGTGCATATAAACGTGTGGCTCGTGGTTTGCTATAAAGTAATCACCAGACTGCACAAGACGTACACTCTGCTTGCTGCCGTCAGCAAACGGTCTAACAACAGTTCCTACAAGTATCCACTCAGAACGTCCAGCGGTGAAACTTGTGTTAGCCTCTGTGTAGCGGCGTGCCTCATCATCATTGAGTGCCTCTACATTCTTGATGGCACCACCATACTCAAGTTCAATTGTTCCAGCAAACTTAGACGGATTGGATATACCGTGACCTGCGTTAACTGTCTCTTGTGTGTTCTTTGTACGTGTACCGTCAAACTTGGCTGGTAGGTTAGGATAGTTCTTGATACCACCATCAGGAGTCTTGTAAGTCTCTGACTCAGGAGCAGGGATTATAACCTTAAGGTCTGCCGCAAAGTTATCAACGCAAGTAACACGTGAACCATCAAGTTTACGCCAGTTGTAACGGTTATCCCAGTTGGTGCTATCATTTTTTACATCACCCCACCAAACTATTACATTAACAGGGGTGCTCGCCTCACTCTGCTGGTAAGCGCCTATTGTCCACTTACCGTTAGTCTTACGTACGGCGTCAGCACCGTTTGATGCGTGCAGACGGTCATTGTAGAGATTCTCTCCGCCAAGACCTGATACATCTGATGTTATGTGCTGACCAAGGTTCAGGTCACCGCCCTTGATTACAAGGGTTGCAGGGTCTGAAGCGGCGGTAGAACATACCTGCTCATATACATTGACATTATAATATACATTGCCACTGCAAGCGGTCTCATTAGGTATTACAAAGTAAGGTGTCCTACCCTCATTCATACTCCAGTAATTATTATGGTGGATTGAACTACACCAGTCACTCTCTGTGGCTGTCAGGCACCATTTGTTGTCTCCACTCTGGTTGCAACCTATTACAGATGACGTATCATAACTGTAGCAGTTGTTGTACATAAAGCGGATTGTAGTAGCCTGATTCTGACCTAAATTAACTTTCTGCAAATCTTCATAGTTAGAACCCAAGCGGAAGAAATCAAAGTGGCGGTCATCTGTAACAGCATCATTATCCGCTATATAGAGTGTGTTATAGTATATGCCTATCTTCTGGTTCAAATCATCCTGTTGCGTATCACCACCCTCTTGTGTAACAAGACGGAAGAATGTTCCGTTCTCCTTATATGAAGAGTTGTATGCGTTGTTGTCATTCCAGAACACATTGTTCATAGCAAGGAATCCTATTACACCCTGCAACCACACTGATGTGGCGTGTGAGCCACGGAAGTTATTACGCAGGAACTTGATGTTCTTACACCTTATGAACTTAACTGACGCACCCCACTTGTTTGTGTTGGCGTTATCCAACATAGATGGGTCAAGTTCAGCCTTTATATCACAGTTCTCAAATGTAATGCCGTCATACGCCGCAGCGTGCAGACAGGTGAAACCTTTTGACTTTATTTCACAATTCCTGAAATTGATGTTGGCGTTAGCCACAGCACCTATGGTCAGACCCATCCAATTGGTGTCTCCACTATCAATATCAACAGCATTATCAAATTGCGTTGAAGTAGCGCCAGCACTCTCGCTACCGTGAATATTTACATTCTCAAATGTTATGTTCTTTGAGTTACGTATTGTAGGGTGCTGAATAATAGGCGATTGTGCCGGATTAGCCGCACGGATAATAAGCACCTTCTCAGGAGTATTGGTGTTGTTAATATCCTCAAATTTTATTGTAGGCAAGTCTGTACCCTCACCACCGGTTTTTGAGGTGGTGCTGTTTCCTACATAAGGTGTCTTATGGTAGCCCACAAGAACAACTATATGCTTGTTCAAAGTCTTGTTTGATGAGTTATACAGGTATCCTATGCTCTTAATTTTAGTTACCGCTGTCTGCAACTCCTGATATTTCAAGGCACAGTTATCTTCGGCGACGGCAAAATTCTTGTCAACCTGGATATAGACCGTGTCATTAGCCTCTGGATATACGCACGCACTGCTGCAAGTAAACGTGCCGTCAGCTTCTGAGTAGTAAGGGTTACTTGTTTTCGTGTCAATAACATACGCACGGTAGTGGTATGTATAGCCTGCGGTAAAGTTTGTGGCAGTGTTTCCTGACCACGCTGTACCCACCTCTATAGGGGTGTCGCCAGTTATACATTGTATGGTAGTGCAGCCTGACTTGCCTACCTCAGGATTCGCTCCCGTACTCCACACAATACCAGCCTCCTTAAGGTCATTATTACAAGCGGCAAGTTTCAGATAACCGCTAAGAGTAGCCTTAGGACCGTCAAGACATACAGGAGCGGCACCTAACATAACCGTAGGCTCGTCCGGAACTACAGAACCTGTAAGGGTGTAGGTCTTAGTAATTGTCTGGCTTGAATTATATGTAAGAGTAAGTGTAAGGGTTGCCGTATAG
>JAZUKL010000057.1:0-19320 GCA_045643245.1 Candidatus Enterocola sp. | reverse complement strand
CTGCCTATTGAGCAGGTGTGGTTACCGCCTATCATTATAGGAAACTTGCCGTCATTGAGCAGTTTTGCAGTCTCACGCTCAACGGCACTGCATAGCATTTCCGGGGTTTTGTCTTCCAAGACAGGCTTTAGCGTGGCTATTCCTGCCTTATAAGCCTCTGTTTCTGTCTCCACATCATAGTTCTCAAGAGCAAACGATGCTTCAAGAAAGGCATCGGGGCCTTTATCGGCACCTTTTACCCAAGTGCTTGTCTTATCGTACGGAACAGGCAGAATGGCAAACTTTGCCTTGCCGTAGTCTCTGTAGCTATTATCAAAATCTCCAAACAGTTGCATCTGTATAATATCTTATTTACCCATAAAAACAGTAAAAGATTCTTCGCTTCGCTCAGAATGACGGATGATGGTTTAGTATCCTAGGATTTTAAGCATTGACTTATAACTCTGCTCTTTAGCAAATAGTTTGGTGTAATACTCCCCATTCTCATCAACATCAATAACCACATGCTTAGGTGACGGTATCAAACAATGCTGAATGCCTCCAAACCCTGCCAACGCCTCTTGATACGCTCCTGTATGGAACAGACCTATATACTGCGGCTGCTCATCGTTAGGGTTTATTTTAGGAAGGAATATGGCATTATTATGACCCGCACTGTAAAAATCCTCACTATCGCAGGTAAGACCGCCAAGATACACACGCTGATACTCCTTATCCCAATTATTGATGGCAAAAAGTATGTATCGTTGGTTGATAGCCCAAGTATCGGGAAGCGTGGTAATGAAAGAACTGTCTATCATATCCCAACTCTCACGGTCATTCTGTTGTTTCTGATTTACAATGCTATAGAGAACCGCACCGCTCTCACCTACCGTATATGAACCAAACTCCGTAAAAATGTTAGGTTCAGGAACATTATTCTGCTGGCAAATGTTCTTTATAAGTGCCACAATCTCCTCTGCCATATACTCATAATCATAATTATGGTCAAGATGAGTGGCTATCGGGAAACCGCCGCCTATATCAAGACTATCAAGCTCAGGGCAAATTTTCTTAAGTTCACAATAAAGTTCTACAGCCTTGCTAAGTTCATTCCAATAATATGCAGTATCCTTAATACCCGTATTTATAAAGAAATGGAGCATTTTAAGCTCTGTATGCGGATTGTCCTTGATTTTTTCATAATAATAAGGCAGAATGTCATTATAGCGGATTCCTAACCTTGATGTGTAGAAATCAAATTTAGGTTCCTCCTCCGATGCTATCCTAATGCCCACTTTGAACTTCTTATCCATATCCTTTAGCAGAAGGTCAAGTTCAAATTTATTGTCAAGTATGGCAATCAGGTTTTCAAAACCCTCATTTATAAGATGTTGGATATTTTCTATATATTGAGGTCGCTTAAATCCGTTACAAATTATAAAGTTATCTTTCTTAAATATACCAGATTCATATAAACTTTCTATCAAATTTATATCAAAAGCAGATGATGTCTCTACATTCACTCCATTCTTTAGAGCCTCCTCCATTACAAATGAAAAGTGGGAACTTTTAGTACAGTAACAGTAGTGATAATCAGCATTGTAATCAACTTTTGCCATAGCCACATTAAACAGACGGCGTGCTTTCTGTATCTGTTGTGTAATACGTGGCAAGTAGGTGATTCTCAGCGGCGTACCATACTGCTCAATAATGTCCATAAGCGGAATATTATGGAAATAAAGTTCATTATCCACCACCTGGAACTCTTCCGTTGGAAAATCAACGGTCTGCTCAATTAAATCTAAATACTTGTTTTTCATAAAAATTTCCTCCGTAAATTTTTATGCTATTTTGTCGCGACTCGGCAGTTGCTCCAAAAAGTCATAAAAAATTTAACTTTTTTACAAATCTAAGTGAGTTACATTGTAAAAAATTTAGCAATGTAAGTGAGTTAGATTTGTAAAATTTTTGCAAAAATAAGATAAATACTGTAAATATGCAAGAAACATCATTATAATTTTTACCACACTGTGGGGTAAAAATACAACCAACGGGTCAAAGTTTTTGAAACCTTGACCCGCCTGATGTAGTTATTTGACATTTATGTCCACTTTGTTAAGGCTTCGCCTTAACAAAGTTACTCATTCAAAATAGCACGAACAGAGCGCGTGCCCAAACGGCTATAGCAGGGTACGCCTTGATTATGTGGACCGAAGGATAAATAGAAAGTGAGTGAACCGTACGAAGGAGTAGAGCACCAATATTCACCGTCCTCACCATCACCGCGGACACTACCACATTCATAGATGCCAGCAGCGGGAAAAAAGACGAAATTACCACTATAGTCTCCCTTGCCTGTAAATAATCTGCCGTTCTTACCGGTACCATTATAGTTGGTTTTCCACTCTGAAGTGCAGTAGGCAAGAAGAGCGTCATACTCTATTCTTGTAGGCATTCTCCATTTTTCACCCCACAACTTTGTGGCTGTGTCAGAGTCTCCTGAAAGAGGATCATCACCCATATTGTGGTCTTCTACCTTGTCCTGACTGCCACCCCACGCATAATAGCATCCGTACTCTCCAACAGATTTGGCTCCTACGTTGAATTCAGCCCATTTAGGACCATCTTTCCACAGCTGAACCCATTTAACCTTATTATCTGGAACGCCAGCCTCAGGTTTGACTTCTGCATAACCTGATGCAAATCCAGGTTCACCCTCAGATTCCTGCTCTGCAGGGCTTTTCTTCTCACAAGATACAGAGACCAGCATCACTAATGCCGCCACTAATGTATAATAAATCTTTTTCATAAAACCAAAATCTACTCTTTATTTCAAGCGTTACTCATTCAAAATAGCACGGACAGACCTGTTAGAGCGAGAGCATTCACCTGCACCAATATAACCCTCTCCTTCAGCATTGAATCCCATGCTGTAGGTCAGAGAACCGCCTTCTTTGGGAGTGGAACTAAAGTATTGAGCTCTCACGCCATCAGCGGAGACTTCGCCATTGCCACTATCGGTATTTTGGCAAACCCCTGTAGCAGGGAAAAAGACGGAATTTTCTGTGTAACCCGGCTCTTTGCCTGTAAACACTACGCCATTCTTGCCCGTACCCTGATAGTTGGTTACCCAACTCGCACTGCAAAAAGAAGAAT
This sequence comes from Candidatus Enterocola sp., assembly GCA_045643245.1. Lineage (GTDB taxonomy): Bacteria > Bacteroidota > Bacteroidia > Bacteroidales > Paludibacteraceae > Enterocola. Next base: position 16,182 of record JAZUKL010000057.1, on the reverse strand, counting down.
TAACCAAATTTTCCAAGTCTGTTTTTGAAGGCATCTGCCATTTTTCGCCCCACAAATTGGTGGCTGTGTCAGTATCGCCAAAAAGGTCATAATCCTCTGTGTTATAGTCATCTTTATAAGGTATTCCATTTCCATTCTTGTAAGAACTACCCCACGCATAATAGCCTCCGTAATCTCCAAGCGATGTAGCACCTACGTTGAATTCAGCCCACTTAGGACCATCTGTCCATAACTGAACCCAATTTACATCTTTGCCAACTTCACGTGCGTAAGCCTTGCCTTTAGTTGTCTTTTTAAGTCCAATTACCTGTTCCGGCATCTCTTTAATCTTCCCAGCAGTAATGGTGTTGTCTTTTTCTGTTGTCAATTCCACCTCTATGTTCTCTGTTGAAGTTACCTTTATGTCAAATCCGCTTGCTAATGCACCGGCAGGAACAACAATCCAAAACTCTGTGGCAGTGCTTGTGCTAAGTGCAACTCCGGCACCACAGTCAAGGGTTATTGATGCCGTACCGTCAGTACCGCTTTTAGTGGCCACCGCACTTGAAGACGGAGTTACGGTAAATGTTCCGTTAAGTTTTGCACCGCCTTTGTCTGTAACTGTTATGCTCTTTACAGAACCCGTCTGGTCTGATTCAAGTTTAAGGTTTAGTTGCAGTATACCAAATGAGTGTTTGAAATTAAATGTATTGGTTGCTGAATATGCTACGCAAGGCATTGCTCCTGCTTCAAATGTTTTTTCTGCATATCCCTGTTTCTCTGGCATTGTAAGGGTTATGGCACTGCCGTTAAAACTTGTGGCAGATGATGACGGGCATATTGCCGTCCAAGGTCCGTTCTTGGCACACTGCCCTTCAAACTCCGCTGTAGATTCGCCTATACCGCTTTTAATGGCACACTCGCTACCATTTGTGTCTTCTGCTGTAAACACTTTTAGTTTATCTGTTGCAGACCATACGGCTGTGGTACCGTCATCCTTTATAGTGGTCTTTAAGCCACCTTCTTCTGATATGGCTGTAAACACCATAGCAGTCTTTTCCACAGACTGCTTTCCTGTTTCTTTCTTCTCACAAGATGCCGAAGCCAACATTACCAATGCCGCTCCCGCTAAATAAATAATCTTTTTCATTGTGTAACTGTATTATATTTTTATTATTGTTATTTTTTATTACCAATCTCCGTCTTCACTTGTTACGCCGTCAATAGCACTTGAAGGGTCTTTCCATACGCCTTCCTCTTTTGTCACTCCGTCAAGCACGCTTACAGGTGGTATATTCTCCACATTCACAGTTGTGACATTGTTTGCTGTAACGGTTGTGGCAGATAGTGTGACATTAAATGCCGTATTGTCTGATTTTGTGACTGTTACGGTAAGGTCTTTATCTGCATAGGTTGCCGCCGGAACCACTGTGTAGAACTTTACTCCGTCCGTAGTTAGTGCAACGGCTTCTGTGCAGTTAAGTGTAAGTGTTTTTGACGAACCGCTTGTTACGGCAAAATTGTCAGGGGCTACGGCAAACACACCTGCAAGATTGTTTGCGGCAGATGTTATTTTTATGCTTTTTACTGACTCTGTAGTCTTGCCTTTAACCTTAAGGCAAAGCAATCCAAACGGGTTTTGCAGTGATATTCCGCCATTTATTGTACCTGTACCTATTGACGGATATGCGTTCTCTGCAAGTCCGTTCTCTACGTATGTCTGCGTATCTGGCATATTAACTGTGAACGCTCCATTATTGTATGTCCAGGCACCACCTGCCCAACCGTACAGCTCAGTATCGTCCTTTATGCCTGAATCTATATAGCCTTCAAATGTTCCGTATGATTTGCCTATGCCATCTACAATATTTAATGCGGCGGCACTAAAACTGCCTGTAGTAGGCACTATGTTTAGTTTATCTCCGTCTGTCCATGTGAGTGTTCCGCCGGATACGCTGGTTCTTTCCTCTGCCTGACCTGCATTTATTGTTACCTGACGCATTTCACCCGTAGGTTGAGGCGTAGGTTCTTTCACTTCCGCTTTCTTCTCACATGATACGACTCCTGCCATTACCATAAGAATAGTTACTAAAAAAGATAGTTTTTTCATTTTTCTTTCAGCATTTTTAATTATTAATAACCATAGTTACCAATTGTCTATGGCGCTTAATCTGGCACCTACGCCTCTTACTACAGGAGAGACAGAACCAGCCATCACGGGCATCTCCGCCTCCATTCTCACTTGCTCCAAATGCGGAGCGGAATAGTATTGTTTCATAATTATAAATTTTTTATTTTAGTTTTTAAGACACCTGACAGACCGAGCGTTTTCCTTTTTGAAGGAGTTGCAAAACAATTCGTCAGTCCTAGGAGGTGTAAAGTATGTAAAGGCACTGCCAGCAAATCCCTCATCTATATTAGATGTCCAGAAATACGTAAAGACACCAATAACTGTCACTTCTTTGCCACTCGCAACACCTGCCGGCAGAGCCCCAAAACCGTATGTATCCACCCCATTGTAGTTATTGGCCCAGCCAGAGGTTGTCTTCAGGTGTTTGCCTGCCGTCTCTTCTCCTTTTTCGTCTGTCTTCTCTATGTAATCTACAAGAGTCTGCCATTCCGCTTTTGACGGAACATGCCATCCGTCAGGGCATATACCTTGACGTCTGCTTGTTAAATCCTTTGTCTGATTCCCTCCGTCTGCAATGCCAACGGTCGCAGCCCAGTTGTAGAGGTATCCTATCTTTTTTATCTGCACTTTAGTAAGATTTACTATGCGGTCCTTACTGGAATCATCCCACTTGCTGGTATCTGCAGCATTGGTGTAGTATGGGGTAAGCACCTCTTTATCTGACGTAGGAACAGTGAGTCTGCCCTCCTTATACGCCTCTGACTGCTTGCCGTATTTGTCACATCTCAGGTTTTCTGCCATCCAATACTGATTTCCTATCTTAGTTACAGAATAGGTGTTGTCACAAATATCAGTAACAGACATCCCATTGTCTGCCAAAACAGCACGCACAGAGAATTGGTTCTGGCAATTGTCGTCAGGCACGCTCTGCTCTCCTTCGTGGAAGGACAATTTGTAAGCGTCTCTAGCGCCATTATTAGTGGAACTCCAATATAAGCCACGATAACCTTCGTTGAATACACCTTGATTGAAACATTCGCCCGCAGCGGGAAAAAAGACTGAGTTGTCCTTGTATTCGCCTCTGCCTGTAAATACTCTGCCTGCCTTGCCTGTATTATTATAGTTGTTTGTCCACACTGCATCGCAGTTGTCAAGAAGAGCAATAAAGTCGCTCGATGTAGGCATACGCCAGAAGGGACCCCATAAGGCTTCGGCAGTATCATCAACTGTCCTATAACAGCAATCTCTGGATTTAATTCCCTTCCAAGCATAGTAACCACCGCATCCGTATGAGCGATAGCCTGTGTCATTTCCTACGTTGATTACAGCCCATTGAGGCCCTTTTTTCCATAGTTGCACCCACTTGACCTTATTACCAGGAATACCAGCCTCAGGCTTAACTTCAGCATAACCTGATGCAAACCCCGTATCGCCTTCAGGTTCCTGTTCCTGTTCCTGTTCTGCAGGGTTTTTCTTCAAACAAGATACAGAGGCCAGCATCACTAATTCCGCAACTAATGTGTAAAAAATCTTTTTCATAATTGAATATTGATAAATATATAAGCCATTGATATTAAGCAAATTACCCCCCCGTGTACACACGGGAGGGTAATTATACCATCTAATTGTATTTAAGCCGTTTTCGGCTTCTATGTCTTGACATTTTTTTATTTCTATCGGGGACGAAGTTACGCATTATTCTTTATTCTGCAAATTTTTTTTAAGAGATTCTTCAAAGTTTTTAACTTTCAGATGAAGCAAGCATCTCCGCACAGCGTTCACCGTCTATGGCGGCGGAAACAATGCCTCCTGCATAGCCTGCGCCCTCTCCACAAGGGTATAGACCCTTTATTTGAATATGTTGTAGTGTATCCTTATCTCTGATTATGCGGATTGGAGATGAAGTTCTGGTCTCAACGCCTATAAGGCAAGCCTCACGTGTAAGGAATCCGTGTGACCACTTGCCAAAGTTCAAGAAACCTTGTCTAAGTCTGTCTGAAACGCCCTGCGGAAGCAGAAAATGCAGAGGCGTTGATATTAGTCCTGGCACGTATGAGGTTTCAGGTAGGTCAAATGATATTTTGCGGTTTACAAAGTCTGTCATTCTTTGGGCTGGGGCAACCTGCGTTCTGCCACCGTTAATATATGCCATACGCTCCATCTCTTCTTGATAGCGCATAACGGCAAAAAGCGGGTCTGTTGTGGCATCGGGTTGTAAATCTTCAGGTCTTATTTCAACAACCATACCTGAATTAGCCCACTTTGACCCACGATTACTTGGTGACATTCCGTTTACCACAACCTGTTCCGGTCCGCTTGCGGCTGGCACCACAAATCCACCTGGACACATACAGAATGAATATACTCCCCTATCCTGCACTTGCGTAACAAAGTTATACTCCGCTGGCGGAAGATACTCTCCTCTGCCCTTAGGACTGTGGTATTGTATTTGGTCTATAAGCACCTGCGGATGTTCAAGACGCACACCTACGGCAATGCCTTTAGGTTCAAGTGCCACCTTATTATTATATAGCATTTTATAGACATCACGGGCAGAATGTCCTGTGGCAAGGATTACGGGACCGAGGTACTCAGTTTGGGATAAAGATCCTTCGCTACGCTCAGGATGACGTGAGGAAAGCTCAGGATGACGAGAGGGAAGCTCAGACTGTTTACAGACCGGCAGGTAATGACGAGTTGCTATAACTCCCTTCACTTCATCGTGGTCTATAATAAGGTTATCAACACGGGTTTGGAAATGCACCTCACCGCCGCAGGATATTATACGCTCACGCATAGCCTGTATAACGGCAGGCAACTTATCTGTACCTATATGTGGGTGTACATCAACAAGTATGTTTGGATTTGCCCCGTGCAGACAAAAAATTGAGAGTATGCGGTCTGTATTGCCTTTCTTTTTACTGCGTGTAAAGAGTTTGCCGTCAGAGAACGCACCGGCACCACCCTCTCCAAAACTGTAGTTTGACTCTGGATTTACTTTTGCCTCACGTGATATAAGTGCAATATCAAGCCTGCGCTCGTGAACATTTTTACCTCGCTCAAGTACTATTGGTTTGAAATCCAACTCTATAAGCCTTAATGCGGCAAACAGTCCGCCAGGACCTGCTCCCACCACTATAACCTGTGGGCGGTCTGACACATTATGATAATTGGTTTTAACAAGTTCAGGTGCTGTAGGTTGTTCATTTACAAAGGCACGCACCTTTAGGTTTACAAAAACCGTACGCTGACGGGCGTCTATTGAACGTTTAAGTATTCTGACACCGTTAATATGTTTTGCGTCCAAGCCTTTTTCACGACTTAGAAACTCCTTCAGTCTCCGCTCATCAGCGGCTACTTGAGGCAAAACACGGATGTCATATTCTTTTATCATAGTGGACAATTGACAGTGGACAGTGGACAATTAAAAAAAAAGAAGAAACAATTACTCATTTCTCCTTTATTTCTACAGTAACATCAATAATCAGCATCACTGTCAACTATCAACTGTCAACTGTCAACTCTTTTAATTATTCTGCGGCTGGAGTCTCTGCTACCGGAGCAGCCTCTTCTGCAGGAGCCTCACCTTTAGCCTCTGCTTCTGCCTCTGATGCCTCTGCAGCGGCTTCTTTAGCAGCAGCCTCAAGTGCCTCCATAGCGGCGGCTTTCTTCTCTGCTACAGCCTTTGCCTTTGCAGCATTAACTGCTTGCTCAGCCTTTAGACGTGCGGCTGAACCTGCCTTTTTGTCTGAAGCAAGTTTTTCAGCAAGTTTTGCTTGCTCTTTTGCCTTAGCGTCTTTCCAAGCCTGGAATTTCTGGTCTGCCACTTCTTTTGTGAATGCACCTTTAGCCACACCACCAAGAAGGTGTTTCATAAGCATTACACCTTGCTCTGAAAGAATGTTACGTACTGTGTCTGTTGGTTGAGCACCCTTCATAACCCAATCAAGAGCCTTTTCGAAGTTTAAGTCCACTGTAGCGGGATTGGTGTTAGGATTAAATGAACCAATACGCTCAATGCACCTGCCATCACGTGGCGCGCGTACGTCTGCAATAACTATGTGATAATAAGCATAGCCCTTGCGACCGTGTCTTTGCAATCTGATTTTAGTTGCCATTTTCTGATTTTTTTAATTAATACTTCAATATGCATTTCCCGAATGCGGGTGCAAAGATACATTTTTTTTATTAAACAACAAATTAATAATTGACTTTTCTTATTATTTCAACGCTTCCAACCTTGTATAGTACCACATCGCCGTTCTCATCATAAAAAATATTGACATCGGCGTTACTGTCATAATCAACATCAAACACATCCTTACCTTCAACTTTAGTTACTGACATGTTAGACCTGCCCTCTTCAAATGCATCGGGTATTTTCAATTTATTTCCAAGACCCCAATTGATTGACAACACACCTGATGACTTTCTTGAATACTTTTGTGCATTACCGTATTGGTCTGTCTCAATTACGTTAATGACATTGGTGCAATCATCAAGCTTTATGAATGAATAATTGTTCTCTCCTCTGTTTTTTTCAAGCAGTATTTTTCCTGACCATTTTCTTGACACCACATTCAAATGCTTGTCAAATTCCTCTTCACAATGAAATTCTGTATGGTTTTCACTGGTAAGCATTGGTATTTTAACATAATTTGAATCGGCAAGAACCTTAAAAAGTCCAAACGGAATGGACGATGAGGTGTTTCCCTCTATATAAATCTTTCCGTTCAAATCAATGCTGACATCGGCGGTTTCAACAGTCTGTTCCTTTAGCGAAAAAAGTGAACCAAGCATATTTTCCGTTCTACAATATGTTGGCAGTTTGTTCTTTGCACTCCACCCCATAACACTGTTATAACCTGGAAATACTACCCTTATAAATTGTCCGTTTGATGTGGATATGCCAAGATACTCTCCCGTCTTTTTATCGTAGCGTCCAAAAATTGTATTCAGTTTATGTTTCACCACTTTACCGTCATTATCCCTTCCATACAGATAGCCTCCAAGTTGTTTGAACTTACCGTTCTCATACTCAACCGTATAGGTTCCTTCAATTTCTCCCTTATGTACAATAATGCCTTCAACTGACTTTGCCTTGGTTACAGCGGTGTCCTGCTCAATGAACTTATAAGGGAAATTCAACTTGAACATTTGAGACAAGAGGTCATTGTATGTGTAAAAATCAACAAACTGTGTCAAATTCCCGTTCACAATCTTCAAAAACACATAATATTTTGAACTTTCAGGAACCTGACAAATTGTTGCGTCCTTGCACATATCAAAGCCAAATCTTGAAAAAACCTCATTTCTAACCGTTTTAACGGCTTCTGTTATGCCTACAATGGATGTTGACTGTATTATATTGTCTCTTTTTTTGTATGAGGAAAGTGAGACAGAACCTTTCAGCAAACCGTAATCGGAATTCAGCAGTTCCTTTCCATTTGCGTCCAAAACCTGAACACGAGCCCAAATGCTATAAGGAAGCAGCACATCGCCGTCAGAAGTCCTTACAGTATCAGCCAATGTGCTTATAGGGGCATTCTCCACAGTAATATTTACAGTTCCTGTCTTCCCCGATATGGAATCAGGCACAATAACCAGTTGCGGAAGCATTCTCCACACGGCAAATCTACCCACCTTATCGTTACACTGAACTATGGCTTTACGTTCAAGATATTGAAACACACTATCCCTCTTTGACAATTTTGCATTTTTATTATGAATACTGTCAAACGATAAGTAAACATCAAAATTCTCCACCACTACATCATCAGAAGGTGGCAGATAGTATGAACCCTCAGCCATACATACTGAAGCGAACACCACAAATAACAACAGAATTGAATATCGCATATCAAATAATTTATGCACAAAGTTAAGGCAAAATTGACATTAAAAATAATTTGTTAATAACTTTTTTGTTCTATAGTCAGCAAAAGAGAAAATATGAGGTAATTTTGTAGTTGTAATGCAGTCTTTAATTGACAACATAGAAACGCTGCTATACAGCCATAATTTCATTGTTATTCCAGGGTTTGGTGGCTTTGTAGCAGAAATATCAGGCGCCATTGAGTCTGACGACACTTTCTACCCTCCTCATAAGTCAATAGGTTTTAATCCGTCATTAACATACAATGATGGTTTGCTTGCACAGCAATACGCTGAATCTGAAAACGTAGGCTTTAATGAGGCAAACGGATTGATACAGTCTGACGTTCAAGAACTTACTAACGCCTTGAATATTTGGAAACATGTACGATTTGGAGCATTAGGCATGTTGCACAAGACTGAAAACGGCATTATTTTTGAACCCTCTAATCAAAACACTTTCCTTCAATCTTCATACGGATTGGTTCCTGTGTATTTTCCTAAAATTGAGGCAAAAGAGGAGGTTTCAGAGAGTTCAAATGTTGCTCATTTTACCCAAAACAGTGAGCGTTCAGGCTCAAATCTCTTCTATAAGACAGTTGCGGCAGTGGCTGTCATTCTGCTTCTGATTATGTTCCCTATCAGACTGATTGACAGCAAGTCATCCGTTAGCAACACCCTGAATGAGGCATCGTTTGTTCCTGTTGCCGACACTATAATCCCTCAAATTGAAAGCATGGTGGAATCGGGGTACACATATAATGTTATAATAGGCAGTTTCATGACAAAAGAAAAAGCGTTACAATTTATTGACGAACTGCCGCCAACATATAAGGATGAATGCCGTGTAATTGATGTTGAGCAACGATACAGGGTCTCCTTCAAGAGTTTTGACTCAGAATCAGAGTGTCAAACATTTTTAGAATACTTTAAGAAAGACAACAGGCGTTTTGCTGACGCATGGATTCTAGAATTGAAAGTTAATTACTAATTACTAATTGCTAATTACTAATTGTTAATACTATGGACAGAAAAATTTTAATTACCGGTGCAGCCGGATTCATTGGTTCTCACGTGATTCGCAGATTTGTGAACAACTATCCTAACTACATGTGCTACAATCTTGACGCACTGACGTATGCAGGCAATCTTGAAAACCTGAAGGACATTTGTGACAAACCTAACTATGAGTTTATAAAAGGTGACATCACCGATACTGAATTCATTGAAAATCTGTTCCAAAAGTATAAATTTGACGGTGTTATCCACCTTGCGGCGGAATCGCATGTTGACCGCTCAATAACTGACCCGCTATGCTTTATCAGAACTAATGTATTGGGTACTGCAAATTTGTTGAATGCGGCAAAAAACCTATGGAAAGGAAACATGGAGGGCAAGCGTTTCTATCATGTTTCAACCGATGAGGTTTATGGTTCTCTTGGCAAGGACGGTTACTTTACAGAAAAGACGGCATACGACCCACGCAGTCCGTATTCCGCTTCAAAGGCAAGTTCTGACCACTTTGTCAGGGCTTATTTCCATACATACGGTTTGCCTGTTGTAATCTCAAACTGTTCAAACAACTATGGCACACACCACTTCCCTGAGAAACTTATTCCTCTATCAATAAATAATATAAAGCACAACAAGCCGATTCCTATCTATGGCAAGGGTGAGAATGTGAGAGACTGGCTTTGGGTTGATGACCACGCACGTGCCATTGATATGATTTTCCACAAGGGAGAGAATGGTGAGACATATAATATAGGTGGGCATAATGAGTGGACAAATATAGACCTCATTAAGTTACTCTGCAAGATTATGGACAAGAAACTTGGTCGTGAACCAGGCACATCAGAAAAACTTATTACATACGTAACTGACCGTGCAGGACATGACTTGCGTTATGCCATTGACCCTACAAAACTTGGCACAAAACTTGGTTGGAAACCATCTCTTCAGTTTGCTGAAGGCTTGGAGAAAACCGTTGATTGGTACCTTGAGAATGAACAGTGGCTTGACAACATAACATCAGGTGCTTATCAAGATTATTACAAGAAGCAATACGGTAACAGATAATGGATGTAGTTGATAGGTTTTGCCTCTATGCACAGTTTAACACTCAAAGCAATGAGTCAAGTAAAACATCTCCAAGTACCAAAGGTCAGTTGATTTTTGCACAGCATCTGTGCAATGAACTCAGAGAACTTGGACTTGACAATGCATTTGTTGACCAATATGGTTATGTGTACGCAAAACTACCTGCGAATACCACTAAAAAGTTTCCTAAAATAGGGTTCGTAGCACACCTTGACACGTCGCCTGACGAATGTGGAAAGAATGTAAAGCCACAAATCATTAAAAGCAAGTCTGGAGAGCATATAATAACCTCTGATGGCTCCACTCTTTTGGGGGCAGATGACAAGGCGGGCATTGCTGAAATCATGAGCACTTTGGAGTTTTTTTCAAAATATCCAAATCTTGAGCATGGTGATGTTTTTATTGCTTTCACACCTGATGAGGAGATTGGGCGTGGTACTGACCACTTTAATCTTGATGTTTTTCAAGCCGATTTTGCCTACACTGTTGACGGCGGAGAAGAAGGGGAACTTGAAATTGAGAATTTTAATGCTGCAAAGGCTACACTAACTATTTTTGGCAAAAATTATCACCCTGGGTACGCAAAAAACAAGATGCGTAACGCTGCAATTATAGCATCGAAAGTTGTGGATATAATAAGTATGGAACCGCTGCCTGAATCAACTGAAGGGAGAGAAGGTTTTTTCCATGTCATAGATGTAACCGGCGATGTAAGCAAAGCCACAGTAAAATGTCTAATTAGAGATTTTGATGATTTGGAGTTTGAAAACAAGAAGAAGTTTCTTCAAAACATTGTAAAGTCTCTTAATGACCAATTTGGCAAAGGCACGGCAAAATTGAAGATTGAAGAGCAATATCGTAACATGTTTGAAATAATTTCAAATTATCCTGAAATTGTGCATTTGGCAAAACTTGCAATGAAAAATGTTGGGATTGCTCCAAAATTGACACCCATAAGAGGCGGAACAGATGGGGTAAAACTTAGTTTTATGGGGCTTCCTTGCCCTAATTTGTTTACGGGAGGTCTGAATTTCCATAGCAAAAAAGAGTATATTCCTGTGCAATCTTTAGAATATGCACGGTTTACAATTACAGAAATTATAAGGCGTGCATACATTGCAAAAAAATAAGTTAATAACTTTATGGCACAAAGTTTTTGTAACCAATTAAAAAATCTTAACTTTGTGCCTCTAAAAAGAAAATATATAATTACATAGTTTGTATGAAAAAATATAATTTCAACGCAGGACCTTCTATTTTACCAAGAGAGGTCATTGAAGAGACAGCAAAGGCTGTTCTTGATTTTCAGGGCGAGGGCTTGTCTATTCTTGAGATTAGCCACAGAGCCAAGTATTTCCAACCGGTAGTTGATGAGGCAGTTGCTCTATTCAAAGAGTTGCTGAACATTCCTGAAGGCTACTCCGTAATTTTCCTTGGAGGTGGTGCAAGCACACAATTCTGCATGGTACCATTCAACCTTCTTGAAAAGAAAGCCGCTTATCTTAACACAGGTGTTTGGGCTAAGAAGGCAATGAAAGAGGCTAAAGGTTTTGGAGAAGTGGTTGAGGTGGCATCGTCCGCTGACGCTAACTACACATTCATTCCAAAAGGCTGGACAATTCCTGCCGATGCAGACTATTTCCACATTACAACAAACAACACTATTTACGGAACAGAGATTCTTGAGGACTTTGACTCCCCTATTCCTATGGTTGCTGATATGTCATCTGATATTTTCTCTCGTCCTATAGACGTTAGCAAATATGCAATTATCTATGGTGGTGCACATAAGAACCTTGCTCGTGCAGGTGTTACTTTTGTAATTATCAGAAACGATGTTCTTGGCAAGGTAAGCCGTTACATTCCTACAATGCTTAACTACCAGACACATATTGACAACGGTTCTATGTTCAACACTCCTCCTGTGCTTCCTATTTATACAGCACTTCTTAACCTCCGTTACCTTAAGGCACACGGTGGCGTAGCGGCTATGGAGAAGAAGAACATAGAGAAAGCCAACCTACTCTACAACGCTATTGACAACAGTAAAATGTTTGTAGGTACTGCACAAAAAGAGAGCCGTTCTCGTATGAACATCTGCTTTGTAATGAAAGATGAGTACAAACAATATGAAGAGGAGTTCCTTAAGTTTGCCACATCAAAAGGCATGGTTGGTATCAAGGGACACCGTTCAGTTGGCGGTTTCCGTGCATCTTGCTACAACGCAATGTCTATTGAGGGTGTACAGGCACTTATTGATTGCATGAAAGAATTTGAGGCAAGCAAATTATAAATCACATATAAAAATTTATGAAAGTTTTAGTAGCCACAGAAAAGCCGTTTGCAAAAGTTGCTATTGACGGCATTAAAGCAGTTACAGATAAGGCTGGTTACAACCTTGTACTGCTTGAAAAATATACAGATAAAAAGCAGTTACTTGATGCCGTAGCCGATGCCGATGCCATCATTATCCGTAGTGATATTATTGATGCAGAGGTGTTTGCAGCAGCAAAGAACCTGAAAATAGTGGTTCGTGCAGGTGCAGGTTATGACAATGTTGACCTTGAAGCCGCTACAAAAGCAGGCGTATGTGTAATGAACACTCCAGGTCAGAATGCCAACGCAGTTGCAGAGCTTGCTCTTGGTCTTATGGTTTACGGTGTTCGTAATCTTTACAACGGAACATCGGGTACAGAACTTATGGGCAAGAAACTTGGTATTCTGGCATACGGCAATGTAGGACGTAATGTTGCCCGCATAGCAAAAGGATTTGGTATGGAGATTTGCGCATACGATGCATACTGCCCAAAAGAGGTTATAGAGAAAGACGGCGTAAAGGCAGTAAACTCTACAGAGGAGTTGTTTGAGACGTGCCAAGTTGTTTCTCTTCACATTCCTGCCACAGCAGAGACAAAGAACTCAATAAACTATAATCTGCTTTCTAAGATGCCTAAGAATGCAATGCTTCTTAACACAGCACGTAAAGAGGTTATAAATGAGGCTGAACTTATAAAGATTATGGAGGAGCGTGCAGATTTCCGTTACATTACAGACATTATGCCTGTTGCTAATGATGAGTTTGCCGCTAAATTTGCAGGTCGCTACTTTGCAACACCTAAAAAAATGGGTGCACAGACAGCAGAGGCTAACATAAATGCTGGTATTGCGGCAGCAAACCAAATAGTAGGATTCCTAAATGACGGTATAGACAAGTTCAGAGTAAATAAATAATTAGGAGGAGGATTGTCTGAGTGGTCTAAGGTGCCGCACTCGAAATGCGGTGTACGCCCTAAAGCGTACCGGGGGTTCAAATCCCTCATCCTCCGCACACGAAAAGATAGGGTTTCTTATGAAACAATTTTTTTATTTGATGACCGCTATGCTATGTGCGGCGGTATCAGCCAATGCACAAATTATTGACGCATCTAAGGCTAATGAAACCAAAGAGAAAAAGAGTGTGCTTGTAGCATATTTTTCTGTAACAGGAAACACTAAAAAAGTGGCTCAGGAACTTGCCACAGCCGTAGGGGCTGATGCGTGGGAGATTATTCCGCTTGTACCATATACAGAGGCTGATTTGGACTACAAAAACCCTAAATCACGCTCTACCATTGAGATGCAGGACCCTTACGAGCGTCCTACCATTAAAATGTGTACAGATATACGCTCATATAAGGTAATCTTTTTAGGATTTCCTATCTGGTGGGGAGTTTGCCCTAAAATCATAAATTCTTGGATTGAGAATAATGACTTGACAGGCAAGTTAATGGTGCCGTTTGCCACATCGGGTTCAAGCCAGATAGCACCTGCTGTAGAGTATCTTAGGAAAACCTACCCCGATTACAAGTGGGACGATGGCAAGCTGCTGAACTCCTATCCCGATGGGTTCCTAAAGGAGTGGACCTCAAAATATGTAAAATAGGGTCAAGGGCGTAGCCATAATATTATGACTACGCCCTCCTTTTTACCACAATTAAATTATTTTACTTTTCCTGCACTTTAGGCGCTTTTGGACAACCCTTGTGAAAACCTTTTTTACCGTGCTTGTTAAATCCACCAGGGTGATTCATGTGGCACTTAAAATCAAGCAACCTCTTCTGTTCCTGAATGCTAAGGCTGTCAAAATTCTCCCAATCCTTTTTAAATTTCTCAAATGCGGCTTTACGTGCGGCATCAATAGAATCAACTTTAGCCTTGCGTTTTGCTATCAAATCCTTCTGCTCCGCCTCTGAAAGCTCATCAAACTTAGCCCATTTTTCCATATCAGGGCACTTTTTGAAATCTCTCTTGTGACATTTCTGTTGTTTGGAGCAAGGAGCCTCACATGCTTGCTTTTGAGCGTCACACTCTGAATTCTCATTACACTTACAACAAGAAGTTGCCATTAAAACCATCATGGCTACTGAAGCCAGTTTAACAATCTTTTTCATAATTTTCTGTTTTTGTTCCCCATCGGGGTGTTAATTATTGATTTTGCCTCTTTGACTACTATAAAAATACAAAGGTTTAATCGGTTGAAAAAATTTTCAAAAAAAAATTGTTTATAACTTTCCCCGATACCTATATAACAGTGCGGAATATATTCATTAAATTTGCAAAATAGAGATTTAAATATAAAAAACTATGATAGTAAAACCTTTTAAAGGCATCCGTCCGCCAAAAGAGTTGATTGAACAGGTTGCCTCACGTCCATACGATGTGCTTAATTCAGAGGAGGCAAGACCAGAGGCCGCCGGCAATGAGAAATCACTTTACCACATTATCAAGCCGGAGATAGATTTTCCATCGGGTAAGAATGAACACGATGAAGATGTTTATGTAAAAGCGGCTGAAAATTTTCAGAAATTCCAAGATAAAGGTTGGCTGGTACAAGACCAAAAGGAGTTATACTACGTTTATGCCCAAACCATGAACGGTAAGACCCAATACGGACTCTGTATTTGTGCATACGTAGATGACAATATGACAGGCAAGATAAAGAAACATGAGCTTACCCGCCGTGACAAAGAGGAGGACCGCATGAAACATGTGCGTGTAAACAACGCAAATATAGAGCCTGTGTTCTTTGCCTACAAGCATAATGATGAAATAGACAATATAGTGGCAAGAGTATGCTCTGGCAATCCTGAATATGATTTTATAGCCCCCGATGGTTTTGGTCACCGCTTTTGGGTTATATCAGACGATGCTGTAATTAAGCGTATTACAGAGATTTTCAATGAAATTCCTACAATGTATATCGCCGATGGGCACCATCGTAGTGCCGCAGCAGCTCTTGTAGGTGATGAGAAACGCCGTCAAAACCCTAACCATAAGGGAGATGAGGAGTACAACTATTTTCTTGCGGTTTGTTTCCCCGATAACCAACTTAACATTATAGATTATAACCGTGTGGTTAAGGATTTGAACGGACTTACAGATGCAGAGTTTTTAAATAAACTTAGTGAGAACTTTACAGTCCAAGAGAAAGGCACAGATATTTATAAGCCATGCAAGTTGCATAATTTCTCTCTTTACCTAAGCGGCAAATGGTATTCACTTACAGCAAAAGAAGGTACATATAATGATTCTGACCCGATAGGTGTGCTTGACGTAACGGTTTCATCAAATCTTATACTTGATAAGATTTTAGGCATCAAAGACTTGCGAAGTGATAAGAGAATAGATTTTGTAGGTGGTATTCGCGGACTTGGAGAGCTAAAAAAGAGAGTTGATAGCGGAGAGATGAAAATGGCTCTTGCACTCTACCCTGTTACTATGCAACAAATAATAGACATAGCGGATTCAGGCAATATTATGCCACCTAAAACCACTTGGTTTGAACCTAAACTCAGGTCTGGGCTGGTAATACATAAATTGATATAGAGAGGGTTAATCGGTGAATCGGTGAACTGGTGAATCGGTGAACTGAAAAGTCGATTAAACGATTCCACGATTAACCGATTCCACGATTAACCGATTCCACGATTAACCGATTAAACAATAAAATATGAACAAACTAGTATCAATATCCGACTGCACAAAAGAGGATTTGCTGCACATTGTGAATCTTGCAGAGAAATTTGAGAAGAATCCTAATCCACAACTGCTTGACGGAA
>JAZUKL010000056.1:0-7926 GCA_045643245.1 Candidatus Enterocola sp. | reverse complement strand
CCGCTCATACTCGGGCTCTTGATGTTATGTGCATTGAACTGTGCCACATTATTGCCGTCAATGTACATCATACCCTTACCTACCGCGTGGTTCGCCGCCAACGCAAAGTAGTGCCATTGGGAATCAATCCAAGAACCTTTGCAGTTAATGGTGTCATTCCCGTTCATCATTGTAAGAGAACCGTCTGTCAGTTTTAACTGCATATTCTTTGATGAAAGCAGGTTTAGTGAGTCTCCTGCCTGTGGCTTTGTATTAACCTTAAACCACATAGTGTAGGTAAAATCACTGCCGTCAGACACGCTGAAGAAGTCTCCCTTCAATTTCAGTGACTTATCCTTAACAGGTATTGACTTGCCTTCAGGGTATGTCCAATCTGTGTTATTGAGTGTCATCACCACTCCACCTGCAAGGTCTTTTGCCGTCTTACCCTTACCCTCATTCAGCGGATAGTATGCCACAAGACCGTCCTCATAGCCTGTAAGTTTCTTGTTTGCCAATGTTTCCACCTCATACTGTGACAACACCCTGCTCCATAAACGGGCCTCAAGCATACAGCCCTTGAACGGAGTCTCCTTTTTCTCAAAATGTCTGCCTAACCATACAGGTCCCGTTCCCTTGTATCCGCTCAGACTTACCGCTCCGTTTCCAGGTGCTTCATTCACCATCTCATCATTAACATACATATTAACCTCACCTGATTCATTATCGTATGTTACCACTATATGGTTCCAATCATTGATGTAGAGTTTGTCAAGCGCCACTGATTTGGTAATACACATAGTGTCCTTTTTGGAGTTCTCCACATACAGGTACATTTTGCCATCTTTCTCATCCTTAACCTGCTCTATTGCAAAATAGGCGTCTTTATTACCTTGTATAATGTATGTCATACTGCTTGCAGTGTCAGGCTTAACCATAAAGTCAACACTGAAGTCCTTGTTTGAGAGGTCTCTTGACAGTTTGGTTGCGGCGTAACTTGACTCCTTACCCAAGAACCTAAGTGAAGTGGTGTTGGTTATCTGTGAGGTGTTAGTGAATCCGGTTATCTCAAAGTTGTTATCCTCATCCAAATAGTTTGCGGCAATAACCTCACTGAACGGAATTGATATATAGTCTCCAACTCCCAAGATTCCGTTAGCAGGTGTGGCTACGCCAAACAGTTGCGGACGGCGGGTATCTTTAAGACCGCTTCTCAGTTCTGAAGGACGGGTCAGGAATGAACTGCCGAACCTACAGTAACTTACTGCACGCAAGTCATACTTCTGTTCCATAGGGTCACGCTCCCCGTAGAACTTGTAGTTCTTTATCTGACCGTTCATTATCATCTCCTTATTGCCACTTGCCTTCTCAAACAGGGTGCTGTCTGCATAGAATGAGCATAGTGTAACCCAATTGTCTTCACTCTCTGTGGTCAGTTTATACTGAAGGTCTATGTGGTCAAAGCCGTCATAGTTAACATCAAAACCGTCTATCTCAACCGGGGTGTAGTAACCTGTCTCATCCTTTGGTGACAGGGTGTTGAGTATCCAGTTCTTTACAGGCAACGCCATATTTACAGGAGTTGACTGTGGCTGGTAATGAACGCTGAACTTGGCTGAGTCATACATAAAGACATCACAATCAGAACGTAGTGTCAAGCCTATGTCCTCATAGTCGTACGCCTTGCCGCGTCTTACCTCCATTGTCTTCTTTATTGATTGACCCGGAAGCAATGAGAAACTAAGACCACCCTTTATAACGGAACCGTCAATGCTTATTACTAAACCGTCCTTATTGGTGGATTCATCTTGACGGAGCGTGAATGTTGTAGACAGATAACTATTCTCATAAGTTATGTCTGACTCATTGCTTATGGTAAGTTCATACACCGCAGGCTGGTCAGCAGGGACATTGCCTATCTCCCTTGTGTTTATTGTAAGAGTAGGGTTATCTATACGCAGTGTTGCCGGGGCAAGTTGTGTGCCAGCCATATAATATTCAGTAACATCCGCGTCTTCATACGGACAACGGGTAGCACCGCCTTGACGTATGAACACAAAGTCATTATAAACCGATTCCTTTTTCAAATCACTCTTATTACCCGATGAAATATCAGAATGTGCCTGTTTATACACATCTTCATTATCTTTCATATAAGAGTCAGATGTAAGTTTATAAACAGTTACATCTTCATAACCGTCCTCTACATCAATAACAAAACCCGCTTCCTTGGAAGTACCGGTATCAAGAGTGCCTTTGTAATCATATTTACCATCAAAAATAGGAGAAAAAATTAATTTAAGTTTTGTTGAACCAACCTTCATTTCTATTTCTGATGCACCAGCACTATCATCTGTTAGTTCCTTAGATGTTTCTCCTGGCAGAGACTTCAAAAATCCGATAACTAAGGAAGAAATGGTATTGCCCCAACGCCAGTGCCAGTCAGAACCTGAAGAGTGCTCAGCCTTTTCACTATAAGAAATAGGTGTATCTGATGATACGGAATAATTCTGCAAGACTTTTCCTGTTATTGAAGCCATATACTTTTCCTTTTCATTCTCCCTTATTATCTCTTTCCAGCGGTTTATCTCAATATTGTAACGTGCAACATCATCAACATACACAACATTGTTAGGAATCTCACTACCTTCAGGGAAGAATGCCTTATAGTTGTCCTCTGTACCAAACTTATCACTATCTGCACTTACCTTACTATGGTAAACCACTTTTTTGGTGGAATTTGCAAGATTCTGCCAATATGAGTCATCTTGGTCTCCTACCATTATTAATGAATTACGCTCCTGAATACATTTAGGAAGCACTGTGCTGGTTATATGATATTGTGAATACGTAAAGACAGACGGCATTGTCTTACCTATCTCAGTTTGCTCACAAACAACCAAATAGTATGGATTATTCTCTGTTGGGTTAGCCAGCAGATGTGCCTTGCCAGCATCAAACATAGGCTTATTCTGATTATATGTGGTATCATCCATAATAACCACCGCATCTATCAAACCTGCGTATGTCTGACTCTTTGTACCTACATATACATCAGCATCCGAGCCAATCATCAGATGGTCACTTGAAGTGGATATTCTTTCGGTTGTTGTAAATGTATATTCCGCATTATTGTAACCTGTAAAATTAAATTGGATTGGAAGATTAATATCTGTATCAGCATCTTGATAAAACAATTCACTTCCTATATAAGTTCCCACTCCCATAGGAGCCGAAACAACACCTTGAGACAAAGATGTTTTGGTACCTTTTACAAAATTAAGATTAATTCCGGCAGTAAAATCCCAATCTAAATTGTATGTGGCTTTATATGTAGTTCCGCTCTCAACGTAAGCATAACTGTTTGCTCCATACGGGTCTCTTATACAATCTACTATTATAATATCATTTCCAAGCGATTTAACATTTGACACACCTTTAGACCTTGAGCCTGTTATGTAACCCTTAATAGGTGTTGAATAGACATACAGACCCTCTTGGTCAATGCGTAGTTCCAACTGCCTCAAGCCATCCTCTCCGCTAAGCACAAATGACGGATTATCCACTTTATATATAAAGATGGCTCTCTTTGTTATACTGTCTATTGGTGCTGTCAGAGTCTCTCCATTTACGCTCATTCCGTTAAACATCACTATATCTCCCTCTTCCAAATCAACGTGCCACTGACGAGCGTCTGACTTATTGTTGTTATAGTAGTAATTCTCCCTCGCCGCTACTGAGAGCATATATGTCTGATTTGATTTGAACACAGGATAGTTAAACATATAACTTACATTGACCACATTATCTATTGTGTCGTGCTTTACAATGTTTATGGTTGTATCTCTGCCATTGTATGTTGTAAGGCTCATACGCTCCTCTCCCAAATAATCCTTTGGCATACCATACAACAATTGATTGTATATCAACTCTATAGGGGCACGATATGTAATGGAGTATTTATCATTATAAACCAAATTGTCTCCAGTGAATGGATTAGGTATGGTATCCATTGGAGTTACGCTGTTAGTCAAGTCAAGAACTTGTGCGGTCATACCTGCAGGGAAGAGAGTTGAGTAACCCTCTGCCGTAGCCTGAACTATCTTATACTTTACAGGGAACAACTCAACCATATATTCACCTGTAACAGGGTCTGGATGTACGGTTATGCGTTTCAACTCTGTATGCATAGTGGTTTTGTACTCCTTATCAATGTGGGCATATACTGTGTCCTTAGTTTTAATGTCAGGGTCTGTTGGGTAGTGTACCAAATGGGATATCTTGTCACCCTCCAACTCAAACACAAGAGTAATGCTGTCTCCAAGTGTGTTAATTGAGCCCTTTTGTAATGTCAACGGTTTCTCCCCCTCTATCTTGCCTCCCGTAACACGTCCAATTAGTGTTACCTTGGTTTCATCATATATGCGCTGACCTGCCACATCCTCTATGATTTTCATCTCTTTATGACCGTCTTCATCAGTAAAAAAGCCTTCATTTGCAAAGTTATGACCTGTCTTGAACACCTGTATTGTTGTTGTTCCGTGTCCAAAACCCTCTGTGGCTGGTACAAGCAATGAGAAGTTTCCTGACGCATCGGTCTTTACCGGCTCTCCCGCTTTGTTTATAACCACATTCCCGTTTACTCTAAACAAGGCATTTTGTACAGGGACTGTGGAGTGGTCATATAACACACGACCACTAAACTTGTGTACTGAAGTATTAATGAAACTGATATTGGTTGCGTATGCTGTGGAGACATTTGTACCGGCAAGTGCCACAACAATATCCCCTTCCACTCCTGCAAGAGTATTGAATGTGCTGTTATAGTCATCAGAAGGGTGTACTGTAAATGTACTATGTTCCATTATATTCAAACTGTCAATGGTGTAAGAACCATCTGTATTAGTTACAGTTTTACGCAACACCTCTTTTATATCATCTGCAAACACACCAATTGTAACTCCACTACACGCTGAGCCGTCAGGGTATGTTACGTGTCCGCTTATGGAGCCGTACTCACTTCTGCGTCCTGTAACGGACAATGAGTCTTTCACTATCTTATCACACACCAACTGTCCTACCACCTTATATTGGCACTCCTCACCTATAGGTGCCTCTCTGTCCATATAGTTTTTTTCTTCTGTCTCACCTATTTTTTCAAATGAATCATTGTTCTTACGGAATACGGTATAAGTTTGAAACTCTCCGCCCTTGGTATCCCAAGACAATGATATCATATCAGCCGACTCATTGTAAGTAGCGGACAGTTTATCCATAGTCATTCCGTCATTAAAGTAGAAAGAGGTGGCCGCTACCGCCTCCACTTCCTTACCAGCGGTACTGGAATAAGGGAGCAAACTATTTGACAAATCAAGTTTAAGGCTGTACGCATATCGTTTGCACGCTATATCAGCCGCATCTGTATATTTAACGTTATAATTGTTTTTATCAAACTTAACGCTATCATCTGGAATAAGTATCTCAGCAGCAATGGTATCTGTACCTGAAATCATACGTTTTACCAAAAACATCTTCACTTTCTCCATATCCCAATAGAAGCCATCACCTGCGCTACCGTAGCGCTAATATTTACATTGCGTGTTGCGTTCCAATCGCTTGCCGCTGTTGCGGAACCACTTTTTATTTCAGCCTGCCATACACCTGGCACATTAATTGAGGTTCTGCCACCAAGACCTGAATCATCCACAGCCTTTTTATCTGTCCAGAATGATGCCGATGCTCTATATACACGGTAGTAATATTTGCCACCTGAGGTTTGCTGACGCTTAATTACATCACTCTCATCTACAAATTCATAATCTGCCTTACCCACCTCATAATTTACACTACCAATTGCCTGTGCTGTACTGAAATTAGCCAAGGTGTCCCGCTCAATTACAAACAAGTCATTGTTCATATAATCATCTTCAGCGGCATTCTTTATATTCCAACTGATTTTTACTGAGCCGTCATACAAGCCTGTTTTAGGCTCAGTATTCCACGCCGCCTTTACATCATATAGTTTATGGTAGGCAGGCACTTGTATTTCATCAGTCTTATATCTAGCATAAAAATGCCCCTCTATGCCATCTATAGCATCACCTGCAACCTCAAAATACACCGTCTGAGAGGCATCTGATATAGGAACATAGAGATTATTACTGTCATCGGTCTTGATATGATCAGTCCCGTCTGTTGAACCATTGATATATATTCTATATTGGCTTATGGTTGCACCCGTGGTAGAGACTACAGGACACATCATTTTGCCTGGTGCCGATTCCGCGTCTCCGTTATCTACTGCAAAAACTGATGTAGGCACCATAAAAGTTCCTTCATTATAATTCGTCATTGACAAATCATACGAAGCACCCGTCTCAGGATAATAAGAACAATTGTCCATATCCGCCCCCCTTGTAGTGAGTACTTTAAAACTAAGCTGATTCGGCTGAATATCAATTAATTCACTTGGTAAAGACCATAAAAACTCATACCATAAATCAACACCTAAATCAACACCGTTGATATAATTGGTAATCGCTGTTGTTGGGCTAAAAATTGGTGATTCCATGTAGTAACGTGTAGAACCTCCTATAGGCACAATCTGCTCCGCAGAACATTTTGCAGAAATTCCAAATATTGCAATTTTCACACTATCAGTACTATTGCTAGAACTATCACAATATTTTCCAATTGAAACGGACCAAAGTGTACCCAGGCCTTGTGATATGAAAGCATGGTCAACGTGGACAAACTGGTCTTTCTCATTGGGGTCTCTGAAAGTTTGTGCCAAGGCTCTTATCTTAAATCGCAAAACACCAGGAGAATACCTCCACACTTGGAAAGCATCAGACGCTGTTAATGCCTCAGGATTTGGCCAAGCTTCAGCAAATGCATTGACTGCCGTAAATACAGCCAAAAAAACAAAAAGTAATCTTTTTTTCATAATTATATGATTTTAAATTGTTAATCCCATATTCCCGGATTTCTTACCATCTTCATAACATTGCCTCCAGGGGTCCCTGATGTTTGCATTACAGGCATTTCTGCCTCCATTTTTACTTGCTCCAATTGTGGTGCGGAATAATTCTTTTTCATATATTTGAATTTTAAGTTATATCTTTTTCATAGGTTACAAAATTATGAAATATTTTTTATTTCGCATATTTTTTTTGAGATTAAACTGACGCCATTTCATAAAAAAAACTTTATATTTGCAACACATAACAGTACAAATTAAGTGGATTATGAAAAAAATACTTTACACATTTGTAGTGGCATCAGTAATGCTGTGTGCTTGCAAAAATAATAATGGAGATGTTCAAACTCCTGTTCAAAAAGAGAATATGACCTTCAAATGCTCTGCTGAGCAAGGCAAGCAAAGAACAACCGTTGGCAAAGACGGAGTAACTGTACTGTGGACTAAAGATGACGCCATTAAGGTTTACACTAATTCTGATGCTGATGGCAGCACATTAAATTTAACAAAGGGAGAGGAATCTTCATTCGCTGAATTTGATGGTTTGTGTGCAATTGACGCTCCTTGGTATGCCATATACCCTGCCTCAGTGACACCTGCAGAGGGCGGGTGTACAAATGGTGTCATATCTTTCAAACTGTCTGACACACAATATTATAAGGCTGGGAGTTTTGCAACCAACACAATGCCGTCTGTGGCATTTTCCGCTACTCCTGAAAATCTTTTGTTTAAGCATACCTGCGGAGTTCTGTTGCTTTCTCTTACGGGCGAAGCCAAGGTTAAAAGCATAACTCTTACTGACACTAACGGTTTCAAACTTAGCGGTACACATACTGTAGCACCTTCTGTGAGTGCCGCAGCACACTACAGCGGAACTGACGGCAAGTCCTATATAACCCTTAACTGTGGTGAAGGGGTTTCTCTTGATGAGAGCAAACCTACTGAATTTTGGTTTGTAGTGCCTGAAG
>JAZUKL010000055.1:0-14468 GCA_045643245.1 Candidatus Enterocola sp. | reverse complement strand
AGAAATCTTATATTAAATGGGTAGCCGTTGGCGACCCATTAAGATTTCTTAATTAAATAACTTAATCGTTCATCATTATTTATATCTTCTTCAGAAAGGGTGACAGCACCAACCAGTTCAGACAAATCCATTTGTTTTATTTGCTTTTCGGCAGCCATACATTGACGTGTTAGGAGAACTACATTCTCTACATGATGTGTATGTGGGAACATATCTACGGGTTGTACCGCCTCAATCCTGTAGTTGACACACAAATCCGCCAGGTCACGGGCTTGGGTGGCAGGATTGCAACTTACGTATACAATGCGTTTGGGTGCGGCATTGAGAATGGTCTTTATAACATCGGCATGCATACCGGCACGTGGAGGGTCAGTGATGATGACATCGGGGCGTCCATGCAAAGCAATAAATTCATCTGTAAGAATATCCTTCATATCGCCGGCAAAGAACAGGGTATTATCAAGATTATTGAAAGAGGCATTTATCTTAGCATCCTCAATTGCTTCAGGAACATACTCTATACCAATAACTTGCTTGCACTTGCCCGCTATAAAGTTTGCAATGGTGCCTGTACCTGTATAGAGGTCATAAACAAGTTCATCCTTGTTAAGATTTGCAAACTGACGGACTACGCTGTACAGACGATATGCCTGACGGCTGTTAGTCTGGTAGAATGACTTAGGTCCAATCTTGAAACGGAGATTCTCCATAGTTTCAATAATGTGGTCCTTGCCCTTGAAAACCTTAATGTCTTGGTCAAATAGGGTATCGTTGGCTTTACCGTTAATTACATAGAGCAGGGAAGTTATTTGTGGAAACTTATCTGCCAAAAATTGAAGTAACGGCTCTATTTTATCTGATTTCTCATAAAATGCCACGATGACCATGACCTCACCTGTGGTGGCTGATATGCGGACAATAAGATTACGCATAAGTCCGTTTTGGTTGCGTAAATCAAAGTATGTCAGGCTGTTATCTTGGCAATACTTATGTACAGCATTCCTGATTTCATCCGATAAGGAATCCTGAAGGTAGCAATTCTCTATGTGCAGAACCTTGTCAAACATGCCAGGAATATGGAATCCCAATGCATTGTGTGGCTTTTCCTCATCGGGTAGGTTCATCTGCTCAAAAGTAAGCCACGCCTTATTGGAGAATGTGTATTCCAACTTGTTACGGTAGCGTTCTGTGTTTTCAGAGCCAAGAGTCTCGGCAACTTCAGGCAACTCTAAATGACCTATACGGGTAAGATTATCAATTACTTGCTGACGTTTGTAGGCAATTTGCTCTGAGTAGGGAAGTTGTTGCCATTTGCAACCGCCACAAACTCCAAAGTGAGAGCAGAATGGCTCACACCTCTTTTCAGAATACTTTTTAAATGCTACAGCCCTTCCTTCTCCATAGTTCTTCTTTTTTTTAGTAAGTTGCACATCAACAACATCACCTGGAACTACGTATGGAACAAAGAGTACCATATCATCAACGCGTGCAAGGGCTTTGCCTTCTGCCGCTACATCAGTGATAAGGACGTCTTCAATTATTGGATAGGGCTTCTTCATATAGGATACAGTTGACAGTGGAAAGTGGACAGTGAGAATGTTCTTGGAAACTGTACCTCCCCTTGGGGGAGGTTAGGTGGGGCACTGTCAACTGTCAACTATCAACTGTCAACTATTTAGTGAGATTTGATTAAGTAGCTTTCAGAAATACTCTCGTTCTGGTTACATTTTACAATGCTGTCTGCAAGAAGACCTGCAGCACTGATAACCTTAATCTTATCGCTCTGCTTGCGTAGAGGGATGGAATCTGTAAAGAATATCTCTGTAAGTTTAGAGTTGTTGATACGCTCTGTAGCAGGGTCAGAAAGCACTGCATGAGGAGCAAATGCTCTAACAGACAATGCACCGTTCTCAATAAACAGGTCTGCAGCCTTGGTAATGGTACCTGCTGTATCAACCATATCGTCAAGAATAATCACATTCTTGCCCTCAACGTCACCAATAACCTTCATCTCTGAAACCACATTGGCTTTAGCACGTTGCTTATGGCAAAGTACTAGGTCTGTACCCAAGTATTTTGCATAACTTGCAGCACGTTTTGAGCCACCTACATCAGGTGATGCCATAACCATATTCTCCAGTTTCATAGATTGAATGTATGGCAGGAATATAGATGAAGAGTAGAGGTGGTCAACAGGAACATCAAAGAAACCTTGAATCTGGTCTGCGTGTAAATCCATAGTTATTACACGGTCAATGCCGGCAACACTAAGAAGGTCTGCAATAAGTTTTGCACCTATAGATACACGTGGTTTGTCTTTACGGTCCTGACGAGCCCAACCAAAGTAAGGTATTACAGGAACAATTCTGCTTGCAGATGCACGCTTTGCAGCGTCAATCATAAGCAATAACTCAAGCAGGTTGTCTGCATTAGGGAATGTGGATTGTATAAGATAGACTTCACAACCACGTATGGATTCCTCATACGATACTACAAACTCGCCATCGGCAAAATATTGGATGTTCATTTCACCAAGAGGGCAACCTATGTGTTTGCAGATTTGCTCTGCCATGTAACGGGATTTAGTACCCGAAAAAACTTTAAAAGGAGCGTTCTGTGCCATAATTAATATGCAAATAAAGGATAATTTTTCATTGTTTCGTTAACTCTTGCACGTACTTTTGCAATAACTGCTTCATCTTCAGGGGCATTAAGAACCTCTTCAATCATCTCTGCAATTTCTACCATAAGGTCTTCCTTAGCACCACGGGTTGTTATTGCAGGTGTTCCAAGACGGATACCTGATGTTTGGAATGCTGAACGGCTATCAAACGGAACCATATTCTTGTTTACTGTAATATCTGCCGCAACAAGGGCCTTCTCAGCAACCTTACCTGTAAGTTCAGGATATTTAGTACGTAGGTCAACAAGCATAGAGTGGTTGTCTGTACCGCCTGAAATAATCTTGAATCCACGTTTAATAAGTTCTTCGGCAAGTTTTGCGGCATTCTTCTTAACCTGTTTCTGATACTCTTTATATTCAGGTTGCAGGCACTCACCAAATGCAACAGCCTTAGCGGCAATTACGTGTTCAAGCGGACCGCCTTGAATGCCAGGGAATACGGCAGAATCAAGACAAGCGGACATCATCTTAACTTCACCCTTAGGAGTCTTAATACCCTTAGGATTAGGGAAGTCATTACGCATCATAATTACACCGCCACGTGGTCCACGTAGGGTTTTATGCGTTGTAGATGTTACAATGTGAGCATAGTCAAGAGGGTTGTTAAGCAGACCTGCGGCAATAAGACCTGCAGGGTGAGCCATATCAACCATGAGAATGGCACCAACCTTGTCAGCAATCTCACGCATACGCTTGTAATCCCACTCACGAGAGTAAGCAGAACCACCGCCAATAATCATTTTTGGTTTCTCACGCAATGCTATCTCTTCCATTTGGTCATAATCAACACGACCTGTCTCCTCATTCAAGTTATATTCACAAGGTGTGTATATGATACCTGATGTATTTACAAGAGAACCATGAGAAAGGTGTCCACCGTGAGCAAGGTTAAGACCCATAAATTTGTCACCGGGATTAAGAACTGCAAGGAATACAGCGGCATTAGCCTGTGCTCCTGAGTGTGGCTGTACATTAGCCCAAGTAGCGCCAAAAATCTCTTTCAGACGGTCAATGGCAAGTTGTTCACTCTCATCTACAACTTGGCAACCACCATAATAACGGTGTCCAGGGTACCCCTCTGCATACTTATTAGTAAGGCAGGAACCCATAGCCTCCATAACCTGGTCGCTTACAAAGTTCTCAGATGCAATAAGTTCAATGCCCTTGAGCTGACGTTCTCTCTCACGGGCAATGATGTCAAAAATAGCGTTATCGCGTTTCATAATAATGTGTTGTTATAAATTGTTTATTAGATTATCCAATTCTGATTCAGTTCCTATATGAACTTCTCTCTTCTTGCTTCCTTGAGCTGGTCCCACTATGCCGGCAGCCTCCATTTGGTCCATAAGTCTTCCCGCTCTGTTAAACCCGATACTGAATCTCCTCTGTATCATACTTGTAGAGGCATCTTGGCTCATAACTATCATTCTTGCAACCTCAGCAAACAGAGGGTCTCTGTCATTTGAAATATCCATTGACTTGCCTGATTCTCCGCTTTCAGATGTTATTTCAGGTTCAGGCAATTGGAATACATCAGGATATCCCTGCTGTTCACTAATGAATGTGCATAAATTCTGAACCTCAGGAGTATCAATGAACGCACACTGTACACGAGTCATTTCACTGCCTTGCAGGAACAGCATATCGCCACGTCCTATCAATTGGTTGGCTCCCGATGCGTCAAGAATGGTACGGGAATCAACCATAGATGCCACCTTAAACGCCATACGGGCAGGGAAGTTTGCCTTAATCAGACCTGTTACAATATTTGCAGAAGGTCTTTGTGTGGCAATAACCATGTGAATACCTGCCGCACGGGCAACTGCAGCAATACGGGCAATAGGAAGTTCCACCTCCTTACCTGCAGTAAGAATAAGGTCTCCATACTCATCAATAATGACAACCATGTAGGGTAGGTAGTGGTGTCCGTCATTAGGGTTCAACTCACGCTTTACAAACTTGGCGTTGTACTCCTTAATATTACGTACATGAGCCTTCTTCAAAAGTTCATTTCTGTCATCCATCTCCTTACAGATAGACTGCAATGTGTGAATGACCTTATCCACTTCAGTAATTACAGCATCATCATTTTCAGGCAGTTTTGCAAGGAAATGTTTGTCAATGTCACTATATATGCTGAACTCTGTTTTTTTAGGGTCTACAAGTACAATCTTCAGTTGCGAAGGGTGCTTTCTAAATAGCAAAGATGATATAATCGCATTTAGTCCCACTGACTTTCCTTGTCCTGTGGCACCAGCCACTAAAAGGTGCGGCATTTTTGCAAGGTCAATCATAAACACCTCATCAGTAATGGTCTTTCCAAGGGCTACAGGCAAGTCAAACGTTGATTCCTGAAACTTCTTGGAAGCAAGAACTGATTGCATTGATACAGTCTGAGGCTTTTTGTTAGGCACTTCAATACCAATTGTTCCCTTGCCTGGCATCGGAGCAATGATACGGATACCTTTGGCGGCAATGCTCATGGCAATATCGTCACCAAGATTCCTTATCTTTGAAATTCTTGTACCCTCAACAGGAACTATTTCATAAAGCGTTATGGTAGGACCAATAGTGGCTTTTATATCCTTAATAAATACATGATAACTCTTCAACGCCTCAATAATACGCGTCTTATTCTCTTGTTGCTCAATGGCGTCAACCGATACCACCTCTCCATAATCTTTCAACAAATCAAAAGTAGGGAACTTGTAGTGGGAAAGTTCAAGAGTTGGGTCATACTCTCCGTACTTATCAACCAAATCACCTGCGGTATTAGACTTAACCTGTTCAGAGTCAGCATTTTTAGCCACCTCAACTTCAAGTGTGACATCATCATCATTTGATGCAGGGTCATCAGGAAGCCTTACAGGCTCATCAGAAGCAGGTGTCTCAGGAATCTCAGGCTCTGCCGGCGTTTCAGGCTCTGTAAGTATCTCCGGCTCAGCAGGAATTTCCGGATTCAAGGAAATTTCCGGTCCTACAAGGTCTTCAGAATCATCAATTGACTCAGTATCATCATGTTGCTTTTTCCAATTTTTTACGTTTATCCAATTTTGAACGCTTGGAACAAACGATGCCACCGATATAGCCAAATATATAATCATTGAAACGGCAAGTATCAGTGTAAGTCCTACAGGACCAACTAAAAGAGTCAGATAATCAGCGGCAATTATGCCGTGCAGACCTCCTGTGCAGATGAATCCGTTAAACATTTTGTCAGACATTACGGCACCAAGTAGTACAGAAGCCCATATCATAACAAAGAAACAGAATACAAAATGGCGTAGGAGAGAGAATTTTGTATCGGGGTTACAAAGACGGTGTGAAACAATGAGCAAAAAGATGGGAACCAATATTGATGGCAGACCAAACCAATTGTTAATCATTGCGTTGGCAATTTTAGCACCTGTAGCACTACATATATTTGTAAATCCCTTTGCCTCTCCTTGCAACTCCCCAAAACCCTTTGTAAGTAGGTTGTAGTCATTCTTGCCACTGAAAATGAATGAACATTCTGACAGCAGCACAAAAACCCCTATGGCAAAAAGAATGATACCGATAA
Source organism: Candidatus Enterocola sp. (assembly GCA_045643245.1). Lineage (GTDB taxonomy): Bacteria > Bacteroidota > Bacteroidia > Bacteroidales > Paludibacteraceae > Enterocola. The sequence goes on along the minus strand of JAZUKL010000055.1, from coordinate 8,223 downwards.
TGAATTTTACGGTATCGTTTGCAAAGAAAGCCTTTATTTTGTTAAAAAATTCCATCTGTCTAAATATTCTACAAAGATAGAAATTTTTTCCACTTTACAACATATTGAAACAATAAATTTTATTAACAAATTCAGATTGAAACTATGTATATTGAGAAATTCCATATATACTCCTTTCGGGCTGCACCCATTCTGTGAATGGGTTTGTCCCTCCCACTATGGGTTTGTAACCCATAGCGGTCCCCTCCCGTGCACGCTCCACGGGGTGGAGACGCCGAAGTAGAGTATATATGGAATTTCTAATATACATACATAGTTTCTTGTATTTTTATCAACATAATTGTAACTTTGCAGTATGTTAATAAGTGAAATCACATATTCGCGATATTTCTTGGTAGTGACAGACGGAATTTATTTTCCTGCAAAAGCCATGAAGGCCGCAGTGCAGTTTGCACGCGGGTTTCAAAAGGGTTTGTGCCTGCTGGCTCTTACAAATAAGGTGTCGGACGCATTTGCACAGAAGGAGAGTGAATGGGAAAAGGATAATGCTGATGTAAAATACCAATATCATATAGCATCGGGCACGCTTGATGAAGTCTGCATTATGAGTGAGCGTACTGAAACTCCTATCATGTTTTTTGAAACAGGTCACAGAGACAAGTTTAATGACCCTATGACAGTGTTCAAAGGCTTAAGAGACCTTAGAATACCTTTTGTAATAGTTAAAATGGATGCAGATGTAACTGATTTCTCAAAAGTTATAGTTCCTGTGTGCTATCTTGTGGAAGAGAAGGAGAAAGCCCCGTATACATCAAACATGGGCAGATTCTTAGGCTCTGAACTGCTGATACTTCAGGCAAATGACTACGGAAGCAAGACACCTAAGAATGTAGAGGCAATAAAGACTCTATATGATAAATTCAACCTTAAATACACAATAGAAAAGGCTAAGAAAGATAGTTACAAGGTGGAAAAAGAGGCGGCATACAAGGCTTCTGAAATAGGTGCGGGAATGGTTGTCATTTCCACATCAAGAGACTACGGACTTGATGATATCTTCTTTGGACCAAAGGAACTGCACGTTTTAAGGGCTGCTACAACTCCCGTAATGTGCATCAACCCAAGGGGAGACCTATATGTACTGTGCTGGTAGTTATTTAAGTCTTTCCTGCATCACAGGGTCTTCAGTAATCTTAGCAGGAACACCCTTATAGTATGTCAGAGGGTTTATATTCCAAAGAGGACTTTGTACAGCCTCTTCATAATGAACCTCATCAGTAGAGGCGGGGAATGCCGTATGATTTGTTACATACGTATCAAAAAAGCGTATAATCTCAAGTGCGTTCTCCTTAAAGCCAACGATGGCAATCTCATGCCCAAAATTTTCATATCTTACAATCTTGTATAGCCATCCGTTCTTTTTGAATTGTTTAGCCAAATAGTCTGACCCATAGATTTTGATGCCGAAAACATCAATTTTTGAGTATGTTACAAGTTTGTCCTCCGTTCCATGAAAAAAGTAGGTTGGAGCAGGCTGTGATGTGTATTTAAGTTTACTTCCAAAACATGCCACTGCACCGGCAAACGGAATTATTCCTGCATATTTGAATCCTGAAGGCAGAATTTTTGCCATTTCGTTATCGCTGTGCAGATAATAGTCAGCCTGTAATGATGTTATGGCTCCCGCACTTGACCCCGATGCCACAATTTGTGCGGTGTTAATCTTGTATTCTTTAGAATTGTCAATCAAGAACTTAGTGGCGGCATATAAATCTTCCACCGCAATGTCAATACTGAAATCAACTCTATTTACCGCTTCCTTTAACGTGGTTAATTTATAGTCTTTTAATCCTAATCTGTAATCTATTGATACACATACTATTCCTGCATTGGTAAGTTGCTTGAATACAGGCAGGAATGTATTCTGATTACGTTGTCCGCGCTTAAAGCCGCCACCAAACACATATATGTAACAAGGGTGTACTGATGCCGTATCGTCAGGCATATAGATATCCATGTATAGGGTAGAGTCCCTTTGAACAAACGGTACAGTAATAGGCTCAACTGCAAAAACAGCAGATGAAACCGCAATTAGGAATATAGTTAATAAATTTCGCATAAATAGTTTAGGAGTTTAGGAGTCTTTTAACTCCTTAACTCTCTTTTGTTTTAGACCCGAACAGTGTGAACCAAAGTATATAAACCATTGCAAGTAAAGGAACTATATAACTTGGAATAAATCCTATTTTGTCAGCCAACGATGCTTGAATTACAGGAAGCACGCCACCACCGCAAACCATCATCATAAACAGACCGCTGGCAATGCTGGTGTTTTCTCCCAAGCCCTTAACAGAAAGATTGAATATTGAACCCCACATAACACTGGTACAGAAACCGCAAAGCACAAAGAATAGGGCACCCGTAGGAATAACCTGCGTGGCAAAACCGTAATCCTTACTGTAATATAAGAAATTGAATGTGCTGTGGTCACCAAATGCCATACCAAGATTCAGGAATATAATTCCAACACATAGCACCGTTGTAAGCATTCCTTTTGTGGAAACCTTACCTCCAATTATGCCACCTACAATTCTACCGAAAAGCATAAACATCCAATACATGCCTACTATGGTGCCGCTTATTGCCGGAATTACATTGACGCTTGAAGATGTAAGATATAGATTTGTTACGTTGGCAATGCTCACTTCCATACCCACATACATGAATATGGCTATTATACCAAACAACAAATTCCTATGTTTCAAAGCACCTCTGATAGACTCTCCAATACCTTCTTCTTTTGTATCGCCGTTCTTGATTCTTTCAGCGGCAGCCTCAAGTTCAGGCTCAGGGATATGAACCAACAGAAGAACTATAAAGGCAAACGCAAAAATACCCATAGCAATAAAGAGGGCAGGGTTGGCATCGGAGATTTGAGTATCCTGATTAACAGTTCCAATAAGATAACCAATAAGAATAGGTACTATGGTGGCATTAAGACTGTTGAAACTGCCACCAATCTGAACCAACTGATTACCCTTATTACCGCCACCGCCAATGGTGTTAAGCATAGGGTTTACAATGGAATTGAGCATACACATTGAAAAACCGCTGACAAACGCACCCGTAAGATACACCCCAAATGTAAGGGCAGGGTGATATTCAGCAAGTGTGCCTGAAATGAACATAAGACACACGCCAATAAAGCCAACGGCAACAGCCACAAGTGATGAAATCTTATAACCTCTTCTTTTCAGCAGAATGCCCGCAGGAAGTCCCATACAGGCGTATGCAATAAAGTTTGCAAGGTTTCCAAGCTGCGATACGGCATTGCTCACCTTAAATTGAGCCCTTACAATAACTCCAAACGGGTCTTGCATACCCGTAACAAAAGAAATCATACTGAAAAGGAAGAACATTACAATGATTGCAAGTATATTTTCTCTCTTTTTCATAGGTTTGGTTTGTGTTTCTATGGTTTCAAGGATATTAAAATTTTTGTCAAAGTTACAACAAAATTTTGTAACCCCGTTACTTTATACTAATTTTGCAGAAATTTTTTATAAACACCTGAAATTATGATTGCAAAACCATCAATCCCAAAGGGAACAAGAGATTTCTTGCCGGAAGAGACGGCAAAGCGCAACTATATTTTTGATACAATCAAGAGTGTTTATTCATTGCACGGATTCCAACAGATAGAGACTCCTGCAATGGAAAATCTCTCAACACTTATGGGTAAATACGGAGAGGAGGGAGACAAACTTCTTTTCAAAATACTCAATTCAGGTGACTATATGAGTGCTATTACAGATGATGAGTTGCTCACAAAAAACAGTGTAAAACTTACATCTAAGCTATCAGAAAAGGGCTTGCGCTATGATTTGACAGTGCCTTTCGCCCGTTTTGTGGTACAATACAGAGACCAGATAAAATTCCCGTTCCGCCGATTCCAAATCCAACCTGTATGGCGTGCTGACCGTCCTCAAAAGGGTAGGTATCGTGAGTTCTATCAGTGTGATGCTGATATTGTAGGCTCAGATTCACTTCTTAACGAGCTTGAACTTGTGCAGATTATTGATGAGGTGTTTGCCCGTTTTGGAATGCGTGTGGCTGTAAAGTTGAACAACCGCAAAATACTTGCAGGAATTGCGGAAATAATAGGTGAGAATGACAAAATAGTTGATATTACAGTTGCCATTGACAAACTTGACAAGATAGGAATTGACAATGTAAATGCAGAATTAAGGGAAAAAGGACTCTCTGATACAGCAGTTGCAAAACTTCAACCTATACTTGCAATGAGTGGTGCAAACAAAGATAAAATCAATGAGTTAGCACAGATACTTAAAGATTCTGAAATAGGCATGAAAGGTGTCAATGAAATGCAGACACTATTCTCACTTATTGAAAATGCAGGCATACAATGTCAGGTTGATGCAGACCTTACACTTGCACGTGGACTTAACTATTATACAGGCACCATAATTGAGGTTAAAGCACTTGATTTTGAGATTGGTAGCATTACAGGTGGCGGTAGATACGATAACCTTACAGGGGTGTTTGGCGTTGACGGACTCTCAGGCGTAGGCATCTCATTTGGAGCAGACCGTATATATGATGTTCTTAACGGACTTAATCTGTATCCTGAATCAATAACTTGCCAAACTAAGGTCATATTCCTGAATTTAGGAGAGAAAGAGGTTGCTTTTGCCTTGCCTATAGTTAAAAGTTTGCGTCAGGCAGGTGTTGCCGTAGAATTGTACGCCGATGCCGCCAAATTCAAAAAACAGATGGGGTATGCTAATGACCGCAAGATTCCGTATGTTGCCATAATAGGAGAAAGTGAACTACAGAGTGGTGTAATTGCCCTTAAGGATATGACAACAGGTGAACAGACCAATCTGACGGCGGAAGAATTAATTGCAAAACTACAATAAAAATGCAAAAACGGAGTTAATAAATTAATAATTACGGTGATTTGGTGATTCGGTGATTTGATGATTCGGTGATGTAAAATCCCATTTCTCATTTCTCCTTTCTCCTTTTTTTACTATTCACATATAAAACACTACGTTTACATATTGATAACTCTTCTGTGTTTAGTTGCTGTTAATGCATCTGCTCAGTATGACAGAAATATAGTTCAAAAACTTACAAAAGTGGACTATAACCGTTGGCATTTCGGCTTCATACTTGGTTTGGGATTCAATGACTACCGCGTTACTCCAAACAATTGGGTTGATGAGGACGGGAACAAATGGTATGCCGCATCGGGAGGTCTAAAACCGTCATTTGTTGTGGGAATGATAGTTGATTTAAGGGTAGTGGAGTACTTTAACATAAGGTTCACCCCTTATCTTGGACTTGGTCAGAGAGATTTCCAATACGTTGCCTACAACAATGCCGGAGAGGTTACAAACCGTATAAACACATCAGTTGACTGCGTTACAATGGATGTGCCTATCTACTTTAAATACAGTGCCAAGCGATACGGAAATTTCCGTCCCTACTTGATTGCCGGCGGTGGTCCTATGTTCAACATGAATCTTGACCCTGAAGTGCCAATCCTATTGAATGCAGTTGATGTACAAATAGCCTTTGGCGTAGGATTCAACATCTATTTGGACTACTTTAAACTATGTCCTGAAATAAAATTCGGCTTTGGACTACTTGACGCCCTCAATCGTAATCACCCTGAAGTCATTGGCACCGTCAATGAAGTCTGCACCAACTCCGTCCAGCGTCTCACCGCCCGCATGCTGACAATTACTTTCAATTTCGAGTAGCTCAATCTTCACGAACACCGTAAGGTGTGAGTAATGATTATGCCGAGCGAAGCTCAATTATCACGAGTACCGTCAGGTACCGAGTAGTATACCTATTAAAAAATAATATTATTACTTTATCAACATATTCCTCGATGCGGTGCCAATGGTGATAACGTGGATTCCGTTTAGTGAACCATTAAGGTTTGTAACATCCTGACCGTTAAGATTATGAATGCTAAACGGCTCATTGCCGGAGTATGTTACAGTTCCATCCACGATGCCTATATTCTCAAACTCAGCAGGAATCTCTTTGGCATCTGTAGTTTCCTCTTTTAGGTTAATAAACTCACTCCAGTACATATCTTCTTTATATGCTTTTAATGAGCCTTGTGGAACGGTGACAGGAATTGTGCGGTCAACATCCTCAAATGTCTTGGCATCTATTGTTGGCGGTACTTCCGCCGCACATCTTAGACCAGCAAGCTTTTCACATTTGGCAAATGTGTTGTCTCCTATTGTTCTAAGTGTGCTTGGTAGGGTAAGGTTCTGCAAATATGTACAACCATAGAATGCTGCAAGACCAATCTCTGTCACACCCTCTGGAATATCAAGGTTCTGCAACTCATGGCAGTTATAGAAAGACCAGTTGCCTATGCGTTGCAGTTGGCTCTCTTCTGCCGTTTTCATAGCACTGCCACTGCCAAAAGTAATAGTTTTCATACTACGGCAGTTTTCAAAAGCACGGTCACCAATCTCTGTAACTGACGATGGAATGTTTACCTCTTTTAATGCCATACACTCAGCCATAGCCATATAACCTATTTTTGTAAGGTTCTTAGGTAATTTAAGATTCTCTAAATTATAGCACCCTTTAATTGCCTCATCACTAAGTTCTGTGTTATCAGCATTTTCTATGTCCAATGTTTTAAGTGTCTTGTAGTTGCGGTTGATTACGGCAAACGCAATTTCCGATAGCTCACCACCAAGAATATTGATATTTTGGACACTTTTTGGACATTGAACAAGTTGTGTCTCTTTAACATAAATGAAATCAGATAAAACTTTTAGATTTTCTACCTTATAAACTGTATTTGAGTCTGCAAAACAATCGAACATAGAACCTATCGGTGATTCTATTGTAATAGATTTAAGATTGCGGCTGCCGTTATATAAAATTCTATTGCCTTTATCATATTGAGAACCTGAGGTTTTGACATTTTTAGGAATATAGATTGAAATTAATCCAGAGCAATCTCTAAATGCTTCATATCCAATGCTTGTAACACTGTTAGGAATAGTTATGGATGTCAGTCCTGAGCAGCCATCAAAAGCAAAATATCCAATATTTGTGATACTTTGTGGAATGTTTGTATTATTACACCCTCTAATAAGCGTGTTAGTAGCCGTTTCTATTATTGCATTGCAATTGTCCCTTGAATCATAAACAGGATTTCCTAACTCTATAACAATTGAGTTTAGTCCTGTACAGAAAGAAAAACTTCTAGAGTCAATATTTGTAACGCTGTTAGGAATGTTGATGGATGTCAGTCCTGTGCAATCACTAAAAGCATAAGATTCAATGCTTGTAACGCTATAATTTTTGCTTGAATAATTAATTGTCGCTGGAATTATAATGTCTCCGGAATATTTATCCGGATACATCAAAGAGGTAACTTCCGCCGTAAATTCTGCTTCGTTCAAATTATACGCAATGCCATCAATTAAGGCATCGTAGGCATACAGACATTGTGTTGTAAACATTGTTGCAACAACTAAAAGGGTAAAAATTTTTGTTTTCATAATAGATTGAATTTAGTTAAACATAGAAATACTGTTAGTCGTAATAGAGTATGACATAAAAAACGTGGACCAACTTTGTTGCTATTCCACGTTACAAGGCCTTCGCATTGCCCTCATTGTCAGAACGAGCAACACAGAAGTCCACGCTGTATGTAAAATACTGCAATTGCAATATCTATTACACACCCACAGGACATCTACTGCTGCTATGTTTTTGACAATGAAAAAGAATTTGCGAAGTTCTGTAACGTCAAAACAAAGCGTCAATAAACGCTAAATTATGTCATTGGGATTTCTCCCATCGTTGCCCACCCATAACGCCTCTTTTCAGAGCCACAGCGTGGACATCGGGTACAAAGTTAAAGAAATTTTCTTGTATGCAAAATCTGAATTACAGAAATTTTTAGAAATAATTAAAAAAATATTTGCAAAAATCAACTTATAAATCACCTGACACCGCTATTTTAGCAGTAGCGGAAGATGCGGCTAAATATTCTCATAAGTAATTTGTGAATAATTTTGTATCTTTGCACCACTTATGCAAAACACTTGGGAACATCCAATATTCAAGACCGTCTCTGCCTGTGCTGACAGCGTGGGAGAGGAGTGCTATGTAATTGGAGGGTATGTAAGGGATTATTTTCTTAAACGC
>JAZUKL010000054.1:0-7645 GCA_045643245.1 Candidatus Enterocola sp. | reverse complement strand
CAAATACTTGAGCGGCTACCTTCTCTATAATCTCCTTCTGCTGTTTGAACTCATAAAGAATACCAACTAGCGGAACCATAATTTCAGGTCTTGGGTTCTTACCCTCTTTCTTAAGTTCACAAGCAGCACTGATGTTAGCACGAGTCTGCATTGCTGTTATTTCTGTGAATGTGATACCAAGACGGCAACCACGATGTCCAAGCATAGGGTTATTCTCAGCAAGAGAAGCAACACGATTTTGTATTGTCTCTACGCTTACGCCCATCTCCTTAGCCATCTCCTCCTGACCTTTCTCATCGTGAGGAACAAACTCATGTAGAGGTGGGTCAAGCAGACGGATGTTAACCTGCAATCCGTCCATAGCATCAAGAATGCCCTTGAAATCAGCCTTCTGATAAGGAAGCAGTTTGGCAAGAGCCTTCTCACGTCCTTCAGGAGTTTCAGAAAGAATCATCTCACGGATAGCCTTAATCTTTGAACCTTCAAAGAACATATGCTCTGTACGTGTAAGACCTATACCCTTAGCACCAAACTGACGTGCAACCTGTGCATCGTGTGGTGTATCGGCGTTAGTTCTTACCTGCATTTTTGTATACTTGTCACAAAGGTCCATAAGAGCCTTGAAATCACCACTAAGTTCAGCCTCTTTTGTTGCAATTTGACCTGCAAATACTTGACCTGTAGAACCGTTAAGTGAAATATAGTCTCCTTGACGAAGAATTGTATCACCTACAGTAACTGTCTCTTTAGCGTAGTCTATCTGTAATGCACCTGCACCTGATACGCAGCACTTGCCCATACCACGTGCAACTACGGCAGCGTGTGATGTCATACCGCCACGTGCTGTAAGAATACCCTCTGCGGCATTCATACCTGCAAGGTCTTCAGGAGATGTCTCAATACGTACCATAATCACCTTATGACCATCCTTATGCCAAGCCTGAGCGTCATCAGCGTGGAATACTATCTGACCGCAAGCAGCACCTGGAGAGGCAGGAAGTCCTTGAGTAAGTGACTTTGCACTCTTAAGAGCATCCTTATCAAATACAGGGTGAAGAAGTTCATCAAGTTTCTGAGGCTCACAACGCAGAACGGCTGTTTTCTCATCAATAAGACCTTCACGTACCAAATCCATAGCGATTTTAACCATAGCGGCACCTGTACGCTTACCGTTACGTGTCTGCAAGAACCAAAGTTTACCCTCTTGTACGGTAAACTCCAGATCCTGCATATCACGATAGTGGTTTGCAAGTTTATTTTGAATATCATTCAATTGTTTGTAAATTTCAGGCATTGACTCTTCCATTGAAGGATACTTGGTTTTACGCTCCTCCTCACTGATACCAGCCAATTTAGCCCAACGGCGACTGCCTTCAAGTGTGATTTGTTGTGGTGTACGGATACCTGCAACCACGTCCTCGCCTTGTGCATTTACAAGATACTCACCATTAAATAGGTTTTCACCTGTTGCGGCGTTACGGCTGAAGCAAACACCTGTAGCAGATGTGTCACCCATATTACCAAATACCATTGCCATTACAGACACTGCTGTACCCCACTCATCAGGAATACCCTCCATCTTTCTGTAAAGTATGGCACGCTCATTCATCCAACTGCGGAATACGGCACAGATGGCACCCCAAAGTTGCTCAATTGGGTCTTCAGGGAAATCAGAGCCTGTCTGTTTCTTGATAGCCTCCTTAAACAATTTTACAAGTTTCTGTAGAGACTCTACTGAAAGGTCTTTATCAAGAACAACTCCCTGCTCTTTCTTAACCTTCTCAATTATAGCCTCAAACGGGTCTATATCTGTCTTATTTACAGGTTTCATACCAAGTACAACATCGCCGTACATCTGTACAAACCTACGATAAGAGTCATATACAAAGTGAGGATTGTTTGTCTTCTTAACCATACCCTCAGCAACTGTATCGTTAAGACCAAGGTTAAGAATAGTATCCATCATACCAGGCATTGATGCACGGGCACCTGAACGCACTGATACAAGAAGCGGGTTGGCGGCATCACCGAATTTGCTGTTCATCAACCCCTCGATGTGCTTTACTGCAGCAAGTACGTCATTCTCCAAAATCTTTACAATTTTCTCTTGACCTACTTGATAATACTCATTACAAACATCTGTTGTGATAGTGAAACCAGGAGGAACAGGAACACCAATCAAGTTCATTTCAGCACAGTTTGCGCCCTTTCCACCAAGTTGCTCACGCATTTTAGCGTTACCTTCAGCCTTTCCGTTACCAAAGGTGTAAACACGTTTTTTAGAATCCATAACTAATTTATTATTAAGTGAATTATTTTCTCTTTTCTATGGGGCAACAAAGGTAGTGAAAACCGAACACAAAACCAAAAAATGTGAAGCATTTTTTCAAACTCAGTGTTTTGCATACATTCTTTCACCAAAAATGCCGCTACCAACGCGGATAAGGGTAGCACCACACTTAATGGCTATTGGATAATCATGGGTCATGCCCATTGATATTTCCTTGAAATTCAGCGATGTATAGAAGAACTCCTTTTTCAAGGCATCAAAATAGCGTTTCACTTGTGAGAACTCTTTAGCAACCTGTTCCTCATCAGTAGAGATGGATGCCATTCCCATAACACCCGTTATAGATATATTTTTAAGATTTTTGAAGTCATCAGATTGCAACATTTCACGGCACTCATCAATTGAGAAACCAAACTTTGTCTCCTCCTGTGCCACATGAAACTGAAGCAGACAGTCTAACACCCTACCGCACTTTACCGCCTGCTTGTCTATCTCCTTTAGCAGATGCAGTGAGTCAACTGACTCAATACAAGACACATACGGTGCTATATATTTAACCTTATTGGTTTGCAGATGCCCTATAAAGTGCCACTTAATATCCTTTGGCAACGATTCAGCCTTAGGCACCAACTCCTGTGCATGGCTCTCGCCAAACAGCCTCTGCCCTACATTGTATGCCTCTACAATGCTTTCATTGGGGTTAAACTTTGACACTGCCACTAACCGTACACCGGCAGGCAAAGATCCTGTAATATGTTTTATGTTTTCACTAATCATATATATATATGAAATCACCGAATAACCAAATCCTTTATCACCATCTCATCTGATGACACTGAGGCATTAAGACGCTCAATAAGAGACTGTTTATTCATAGTTAGTTCACCACGCAAAATGCTGTTAGACACATGAATATATAGCACTTTATCTGAAATGTATTTCTTTGTTATATACTTGGCAATGAACGCCCCTGCAACATCAGACAAATTTTCAAGCAGACGCTGCTCATTCATTTTGTCAGAAAAACCCATTTCTGCAAAACACCCCTTTATGGCATCACCTATGGGTATGGCACCATACCTTTTCATAGAGTACCTCCCGTTTCTGTCTTTGCCATTTCAACCGCACCGTCAGAGACCTCAAAAATTCTGAAGGCACCGTTTGATGAACGTTTCAGCAGAGCGTCAAGATTAGTGCGGTTTGTATCGGTGATGAAAATCTGCCCGAATTCACCGCTTGAAACAATCTTTACTATCTGTTCAACACGCTGTGTGTCAAGTTTATCAAAAATATCGTCTAAAAGCAGTATCGGTGTACGCCCTATTATTCTCTTAAGATACTCAAACTGAGCAAATTTCATGGCAAGCAAAAATGACTTGTTCTGCCCCTGTGAGCCTACTTTCTTTATTTGATACTGACCCAAAAGCATCTCCAACTCATCTTTATGAACTCCTTTTGTGGTATGTCCAAGTATCAAATCAACCTTTCTTGCGTATGTGAGTTGCTTCAGAAAATCACCGTCATCCAAATGAGACTTATATACAAGTTCAACACTCTCCTTATCACCTGATATGCGTTTGTAATATTCTCTAAACACCTTTGAGAACTCATTTACAAACTTTTTTCTGGCTTCATAAATAATTTGCCCCGATGCCGTCATCTGCTTTTCACACACCTCATACATAAGAGGGTCGTCCACCTGCTGTTTTAACATCGATGCCCTATCAGCCAACAATTTGTTATATTTAATAAGGTGTAAAAGATATTCCTTACTATACTGTGAAATTACTGAATCCATAAAACGGCGTCGGCTGTCGCTCCACTCCGATATCAACGAGCTGTCTGACGGCGATACAATAACCACTGGAATAAGTCCTATATGGTCTGCAAGACGCTGATACTCTTTACCTTCATTCTTAAAACTCTTACGTGAGCCAACCTTAAAACCCGCTTGAATTGTAATGTTGTCTGCAACCGGAGCCTCAACACTGAAATTGCCGTCTATCATAAACATCTGCTCCCCATGACGCACATTTTGGGCATCGGTGAGTGAAGAGCGGCTCTTGGTACACGCCAAATAGTAAATGGAATCAAGCAGATTTGTCTTTCCCACCCCGTTATTGCCTACAAAGCAGTTAATTCCATTGCAAAAATTTAGAGAAGCCTCTGCAATGTTCTTATAATTTAATATTGATAGTCTGTTCAATAGCATAGAGAGTACAAATTTAATGCTAAACCATTAAAATGCCAAATATTTTTTTCTGTTCCTAATTTTAATTTTCACTATCTTTACTCGTAAAACTCACTACGTTTGTTTTACTCGTGAAGATAGGATGCATTAGGACAGAACCAAAAATGTTCCATTTTTGAAAAAGAAGTGTTGTGTGTACTTGTAAACAGGTTTACAGTCCACACTACACTTCTTTTTTGCAAAAAAACTTCGTTTTTTTTTGTTCTGTTCCTAATTTTCACTATCTTTGCACCCTGTTTTGACGCAATCTCTGTCGGAGCGTTTTGGAATCCGTTATATTGCGCGTATATGTCAAACTTAAATTTTTAGAAAAATGGATTTAATTAAAGTTGCTCAAGAAGCATTTGCCACAGGCAAAGAAGGTTCCCTTCCTCAATTCAAAAGCGGTGATACAGTTACAGTATCCTACAAAATCAAAGAAGGTAACAAAGAGCGTATCCAGCAATATCGTGGTGTTGTAATCAAAATTTCAGGACACGGCGATACAAAAAGATTTACTGTTAGAAAAATGTCAGAGGGTATAGGTGTTGAGCGTATATTCCCGTTCAACTCCCCTTTCATTGATAGTGTTGAGGTTAATAAGATTGGTAAGGTTCGCCGTGCCAAACTATATTACCTTCGCAACCTTACCGGTAAAAAGGCTCGTATTAAAGAGAAATCTATTTAATCAAGTCTTGCGGCAGTCTTTACAGCCATGGATTTGACTGATAAAATAAAAGAAATTTTAAGCCGTCTAAGTGACAGCGAAAAACAGGTTTTGCAGTTGAATCGTGAATTGGAATACGTTAAAAACGAGCTGAAAAAGACTAATGCGGAAAACGTTGAATTGCAGCGGAAATATGACAATCTGAAAATAGCCAAAGGTGCAATATCCCTTTCAAAAGGAGATGTAAGTCAGGCTAAGCGTCAGCTTACTGACATGATGGCTCAGATAGATGTATGCATAGACAAACTAAGCAATCAATAACTCATTGACTATGGGACAAAAGCGTAAAATTACGGTAAAAATTTACGAGCATCCCATTCAATTGGATATTGAAGCGGAAGATGAAGAGTTGTACAGAAGAGCAGAGAAAGCAGTAAATGAGCAACTTAGACTCTATGCAAACAGTTTTGAAAAAATTGGAAGAGAGGTATTATTGTCAATTGTTGCTTATGAAGTTATGCTTGACAACCTTAAAACCAACGATGAAATTAAAAGATTGGAAAAAGAAATAGACTCCGTTCTAAACAGGGAAGTTTAGATTTTCTTTATATTTCATTTATATATGCAATTTCAACGCCGCAAGCAGGGTGTATGAAATTGCATTTTTTATTTATTAAACTATAATACAACATGAATACAACATTAAGCATAATACTCATTGTAGTGGCATTTGTTGTCGGATGTGCAATAGCAGTGGGATTACTGTTCATTATCCAAGGCAAAAAGTCAAAGGGTATTATTGAAACGGCAAAAATTGAGGCGGAAGCCATCAAGAAATCAAAACTTTTGGAAGTTAAGGAGAAATACCTGCAACTGAAAAATGAGTATGAGAAACAGGCTACGGCACGTACTGCCAAAATACAACAGGCAGAAGCAAGAATAGCACAAAAAGAGAAGGCATTACAGCAACAGGAAGAGTCTATTGTTAAAAAGGAATCTGAAATAGAGCAACTTAAAGCATCGTATGAGACTCAACTTGACATAGCGGAAAAGAAAGATCAGGAACTTGACCGTTTGCATCAGCAGGCCATTGAAAAACTTGAGTCTGTTGCCGGAATGTCCGCTCAAGAGGCTAAAGATTCCATGATTGAAGCACTGAAAGCAGAGGCTCAGACAGCCGCCCTTGCATACACAAATGAAATTATGGAAGAGGCAAGAATGAACGGAAACAAGGAGGCTAAGAAAATAATAATACAATCAATTCAGCGTGTAGCAAGTGAAACTGCAATAGAGAATGCCGTTACAGTATTCCATATTGAGAATGAGGAGATGAAGGGCCGTATCATCGGACGTGAGGGAAGAAACATTAGGGCACTTGAAGCGGCAACAGGCGTAGAGATAGTGGTTGATGACACTCCTGAATCAATAGTTCTTTCTGCATTTGACCCCATCAGACGTGAAATTGCAAGACTTGCCCTCCACCAACTTGTTCAGGACGGCAGAATTCACCCTGCACGTATTGAGGAAATAGTTGCAAAAATATCAAAACAAATTGAAGAAGAGATAATTGAAATAGGAAAACGCACAACAATTGACCTTGGCATACATGGTCTGCATCCTGAACTTGTACGCCTTATCGGTAAAATGAAGTATCGTTCATCATACGGTCAAAACCTGTTGGAGCACTCTCGTGAAACAGCAAACCTTTGTGCCATTATGGCATCAGAACTTGGTCTGAACCCTAAGAAAGCACGTCGTGCCGGACTTCTTCATGATATAGGTAAGGTTGCAGAAGATGAGGATCAGGAGTTGCCACACGCACTGCTTGGCATGAAAATTGCACAACGTTGTGGAGAGAAGCCTGATATATGCAATGCCATAGGCGCTCACCATGAGGAAGTTGAGATGACATCTCTTATCTCCCCTATCGTTCTTGCCTGCGATGCCATTTCTGGTGCACGTCCAGGTGCAAGAAGAGAGATTGTTGAGGCATACATAAAGCGTCTGAATGACTTGGAGAATCTTGCTATGAGTTATCCGGGTGTAGAAAAGACCTACGCTATACAGGCCGGACGTGAACTTCGTGTAATTGTTGGTGCTGATAAAGTCAGCGATGCGGACACAGAGCGTCTGAGCGGTGAGATAGCAAAGAAGATACAGGACGAAATGACATATCCGGGACAGGTAAAAATCACTGTCATCCGTGAAGTCCGTTCCGTCGCAGTTGCGAAGTAAAGGGTACATATTTGTACCCTGAACGAAATAACAAAGGGGTGTTATTATGCACCCTGAATTTAGGAAGATAACGATAATAATATAGTAGGGGTACATATTTGTACCCTGAACGTTAGGGATTTTTATTTATAACTGAGGAAATTCTGATACTTGGACGAAGGAGTTTACCCCGTGGTAAATGACTGAGGAAAGTTCAGAATTAACCAGTTAGAAATAAAATCCA
>JAZUKL010000053.1:0-3344 GCA_045643245.1 Candidatus Enterocola sp. | reverse complement strand
TGAAAATTCTGTAGTTATGAAAAAATATATTCTGGCAATTATTGTAGCGGCGTTCGGAATTAGCGCAATGCAGGCTCAGGAAGAGATGATTTACAATCAGTACTACTTCAACTACTATTTGGTGAACCCTGCGCTTGCGGGAGCGGAGCCTTGTCATAACCTTATGCTGTCAGGGAAATTCCAATGGGTGGGAATGAAAGATTTCCCAATGACACAGTTGCTCACCTATAAGGGCAGAGTGTGGAAGAACGTAGGTATAGGCGCCTATCTCTATAATGACCGTAACGGTTATTCAAACCGTGCGGGAGGTCAGGTTACATTTGCATATCACATTCCTCTCTCAAACGGACGCAGATATTCAAAAAAAGCATCTTATGACCGCCAGCTCTCATTTGGTGCATCTTTCAAGGTCAATTATTTCTATATAAATACAAATCGTCTGTATGCAGATGACCCTACCGCACAGGCCGACAATGCGTTCGCTAATACAAGTGGTGTAGGACTTAACGCCAATGTAGGTGTTTACTATAAGTCATACGGCGGTTTTGTAGGTTTGTCTGTAACAAACCTTGTTCCCACAACCTCTGACATATACGGAGACAAGGAACTTCCCGCTCCGCTTACCGGTTTCCTCTTTGGTGGTTATACATTTGACATAGGCAGTCAGAGAAACAAATACTTAGAGCCAATGGCTATGCTCAAGATGAACAAATATCTTGAGGTTAATATGGATTTAGCCCTCAAATTCGGCCACGAGGTTGACCGTGATTGGGGTTATTGGGTTGAACTTATGTACCGCCACTGTTGGAACAAGAACAACATACAGTCTTTGAACCTTATGCCAATGTGCAGTTTCCACTGGAAAGGTCTTAACATAGGTTACTGTTTCGGGCTTGACCTCAATAATCTCGCCACCCAGAATGGTGGGACGCACGAGATTATGATTGGGTATACTTTCTGCCCAGTAAAGCACTTCTGCCGCTAAAATCCATTTTATAAGGCAATTTTCTCGTCAGACTTCGTTTTCACAATCCTCATTTACAACAGTAAACTCCGGTTGTTCAAACTTCGTCTTCCTAAAACTTGCTCTTCTAAAATGAATTTTACTCCAGTGGAGGACACAACTTCAAATATAATGTTTGTTGTAGGTCTTGGTGAGGTTTTATGGGATTGCTTGCCATCAGGCAGGCAACTTGGCGGTGCTCCTGCAAATTTTGCGTATCATGTTTCTCAATTCGGGCTACCTGCCTGTGTTGTCAGTGCTATTGGCAATGATTCGTTAGGTCAGGAAATTGTAGATATTTTTGAATCCAAGCAAATTAACTTTAATTTGCCTAACGTAAATTATCCTACAGGTACAGTGCATGTTACTCTTGATTGTCAGGGTGTTCCAACTTATAACATTTGTGAAAATGTGGCATGGGATAACATTCCGTTCACTTCTCAGTTAAAGGAAATTGCAGAAAACACATCGGCGGTGTGCTTTGGCTCTTTGGCTCAAAGAAACGGGGCGTCACGCAAAACAATATTGAGTTTTCTTAATGCTATGCCAAAAGACGCTAAAAAGGTTTTTGACATTAATTTAAGGCAAAACTATTACTCAAAGCAGATAATATCAGAGTCTCTTTCAATGAGTAATATTTTTAAGATGAATGATGAGGAGTTGTGGGTTTTGAAGAGAATGTTCAACTATACATGTGACGGAGAGGATTTGTGCCATAGAATTATGGATGATTTTGATTTGGAAATGCTTGTGCTTACATGCGGTACTGACGGCAGTTATGTATATAGCAGTATTACAAATGAGAGTTCATTTCTTCCTACACCTAAGGTAAAGGTAGCGGATACGGTGGGAGCGGGTGACAGTTTTACTGCTGCGTTTGTGGCATCAATACTTAAAGGTAAAAACGTTTATGAATCTCACAGAATAGCAGTTGATGTTTCAGCGTATGTATGCACTCAACACGGAGCTATGCCATCTTATAAAAAATGAAAATTGCAGATATAGAGTTTCCAAAGTACCCGGTGTTTCTGGCTCCTATGGAGGATGTCACAAATCCTGATTTCCGATTGCTGTGCAAGCGGTTCGGGGCTGATATGGTATATACTGAGTTCATATCTTGTGACGCTTTGATTAGGGATATTCCGCGTACTCTGCAAAAACTTACAATAAATGATGCGGAGCGTCCTGTGGCTATTCAGATTTATGGCAGAGAGCCAGGACCTATGGCTGATGCCGCACAGATGGCTGAGAGTGCCCACCCTGATATTATAGATATAAATTTCGGCTGCCCTGTAAAGAAAGTGGCTGGCAAGGGTGCGGGAGCAGGACTGTTAAGGGATATTCCAAAAATGCTTGAGATAACACGGGCTGTGGTTAATGCCGTAAAAACACCTGTTACAGTAAAAACACGCCTTGGTTGGGACGATGACCATAAGATAATAGTTGACCTTGCAGAGCAGTTGCAAGACTGTGGTATTCAGGCACTTGCAATACACGGGAGGACACGTGCACAAATGTACCGCGGTGAGGCTGATTGGACACTCATAGGTGAGGTTAAGAATAATCAGCGAATGAAGATACCTATTATAGGTAACGGAGATATTACAACACCTGAGCGTGCAAAAGAGTGCTTTGACCGCTATGGTGTTGATGCCATAATGGTAGGCAGGGCATCAATAGGCTGTCCTTGGATTTTCCGTGATATAAAATACTACCTTGATAATGGCACTCACGCTGAGCCGCTAACATTTGACGAGAAGAAAGAGATTATAAAATCACAGGTTCAAAGCAGTATTGATTGGCTTGATGAAAGGCGTGGAATACTGCATGTACGCCGTCATTTGGCAGCCACTCCACTTTTCAAAGGCATTCCAAACTTTAAGGATACTCGCATTGCAATGCTTCGTGCAGAAACAAAGGATGAACTATTCTCCATTATTGATTCAATACACCCTTTGAAATAACATTATAAATGTGTATTTTTGCAAACGGATAGAGAAAATCAGTTTATGAACATAAATGATTTTGAAATAATGGCTCCTGTTGGAAGTTGGGAGAGTTTGGCGGCAGCCATAAAGGCTGGAGCCGATTCAGTATATTTTGGTATTGAGAACCTGAATATGCGTAGTCATTCCTCCAATAACTTTACAACAGAAGACCTAAAGGAGATAGTGCATATATGCCGTGAGCATAATGTAAAGTCATATCTTACAGTCAATACCATAATATATGATGAAGATATTGACCTAATGCACCAAATAGTTGATGTGGCAAAAGAGAGTGGTGTGTCAGCCATTATTGCGTGTGATATTGCAGTTATGCAGTACGCTTTTTCAAAAGG
>JAZUKL010000052.1:0-48902 GCA_045643245.1 Candidatus Enterocola sp. | reverse complement strand
AGAAGATTCTACACTTGAGGAGGATTTTTTTGTAAGGACAGCCAAATCATTAGTCCCTATTGAGATAAAGGCGGTTAACGGTAAATCTAAATCTATGCGTACATTGTTAGACAGCAATCACTACCCCGATATAACTACAGGTATAAAATTTTGTATGGGTAATGTAGGATTTGATAATAAGCTATATACTTTCCCGTATTTCTGCTTGTTTTTATTAAAACGTTACATCTCAGGTGTTGATTATTAAACAAAAATATTGTGATTATAATTTGAAATAAAATTATTACATTACTGCCCCGATGACAAAGAAACAGGAAATACAGATATTTGATGAGAAGAGAGTCCGCACCGTTTGGGATAGCGAACAAGAGAAATGGTACTTCTCAGTGGTGGATGTTTGCGGTGTGCTGACAGACAGCATTGACCCACAATCATATTGGAGAAAATTAAAACAGCGGTTGAAAGAAGAGGGAAATGAAACCGTGACAAATTGTCACGGTTTGAAAATGCTTGCCGCAGATGGTAAGATGCGTATGACCGATGTTGGTGATGCAGAACAGGTTTTCCGCATAATCCAATCCATACCATCACGTAAGGCAGAACCATTTAAGCAATGGATGGCACAAGTGGCATCACAGCGTATTGACCAACTGCAAGACCCAGAACTAAGCATAGACCAGGCAATAGCAGACTATAAACGCCTTGGTTATAGTGACAAATGGATAAACAGCCGTATAAAAAGCATTGAGGTAAGAAAGGAACTAACCGATGAGTGGCAAAGGGCTGGCATACAAGAGGGGCAGCAATTTGCATCGCTTACTGATATTATTACCAAAGAGTGGTCAGGAATGACTACCCGACAATATAGACAATACAAAGGTCTTAAAAAAGAGAACTTGCGAGACAATATGACCAATGTGGAATTGGCTCTTAATATGCTTGCTGAGGCATCTACTGCGGAGATTTCAAAGCAAAGAAATCCCAAAGGCTTGAAAGAGAGCCAGATTGTGGCAAAGGAGGGTGGCAGCGTTGCCAAAGCAGCCCGCAAACAACTTGAAAGCAAAACAGGTACATCAGCCATATCATCAAACAAAGCAAGTGACTACTTGCTGCCTGAATAGCACACAATCCATCTTAACATCGTGGGGTTCAGCGGTTTCCACGATGGTTGGCTCAATCTGACAACTAAAGCATACACCCATTTTGTAGCAGGCTGCACCGCTTAAAAGGCGGTCATAATAGCCTTTGCCACGCCCAAGTCGGTAACCGTCTGTGGTAAAGCCAATGCCCGGAACTATAACAAGGTCAATGGTGGAAATGTCAACATATTCAGTGCCAACAGGTTCAGAAATGCCGTAAGCACCTTGCTTTTGATTATCAGAATAGGGAAGAATCTTAAGAATGTCACCACAAACTACAGGCATAAAAAACTTTTTGGAACTTTTGAACCGCTCAAGTATAGGCAGAACATCTATCTCATCGGGCAAAGGATTGTAAATCAAAACCTTATTTGCAGAGACAAAATGCGGCTCAGCAGAGACAGCGGCAAGCAGATGCAAAGCCTCAGCCTCACGCTCCTCTATGCTCATTGCCTTAACACGAGCCTTAATAATTGTTCTTATCTCCTTTTTCATTTAATTGTCAACTGTCCACTGCCAACTGCCCACTAAAACAGTTTCAATTGTCCGTCATCTTCTGCGTTAAGTGGCTGCTCCCCATCAACGCCGTCATCTTCAGAGGCTCCTTCTGAGGCTCCTTCTGATGCTTCAGGGAATTTCAGAGGCTCTAACCTCTTGACTTCTGCAATATCAAGTGTTGTAAGACGCTTGCCTTTGGCTTTAAGGCTCTTTATGCCTATGAACTCATCAGCGTCTATAATCATAGGCTCAGCTACAGAGCCGGCGGCATCGGGGGCGAATGTAACTTCAAGACGAGCATAGTAGTCATCCATAAGCAGAAGCAGACGGCTATGAGGATTGTCGCCTAAGAAACTAACCTCTTTCTTGTTCTCTTCAAGCGGGAAACGCTTCAGGTAAGGGAACTTTTGGTCAGCGTCATATAGGGCGGCTGTCCAAATTTTCTCAGGGTCAAACTTTTCAACAAGCAGAACATCATCAGCAAAATGGGTGGTAAGTTCAAAACTGAGGTTCTGATAAGTTCCTCTCTTTGTAATCATTAGAATTGAATCTTCTGAATTGAACTCTCCAAGCAGCGTGCCTCTGCCATCGTAGTTCAGACGATTTACATCTGCATCGTACCAAACTTCACGTCCGCCAAGAGTTGAAGCACCCTTTTGCTTCATATTCACCTTAAGCACATCATTCTTTGTGAATATGTTGCCCATACTTGCACGCCCCTTAATTGCAATTTCACTG
Source organism: Candidatus Enterocola sp. (assembly GCA_045643245.1). Classification (GTDB taxonomy): domain Bacteria; phylum Bacteroidota; class Bacteroidia; order Bacteroidales; family Paludibacteraceae; genus Enterocola. The sequence goes on along the minus strand of JAZUKL010000052.1, from coordinate 46,527 downwards.
AAATCACGCTCAAAAATAAGGTTCTTTAGTTTTGGACGAGGCTTAAGCCAACATTTTACAATTTCTGCCTCGCCATTAGGGTTTGCACTGAAATATAGCACCTTAGTGCCTGGTGTGCCTTGTGTAAGGTCATACTCCTTATCGCGACTCAGACCACCTGCGGCAAAACGCTTTATATAAGATGTGCCGTCCTTGCCGTCTCGATAAATCATATTGTAGATGGTACGGTTATCGCCCTTCTTAAACACTCCCAACCAAAGCACGTTCTTGCCCACAAACACCTTCTCCTGTACTTTGATTACCTTAAACTTACCGTCTTTGTAGAAAATGATTATATCATCAACGCTTGAGCAGTTGCATACAAGTTCATCACGCTTAAGACCTGTACCAATAAAGCCCTCCTCCTTGTTGATGTAGAGTTTCTCATTGGCATCGGCAACCTTTGTAATTTCAATATTGTCAAAGTTGCGGATTTCTGTTCTACGAGGATGGTCAGCACCGTACTTCTCTTTCAAATGTTCAAACCACTTGATTGTGTATTCAACAATATGCTCCTTGTTAAACCTTACCTCCTTCAACTCTTTTTCAAGTGCCGCCAACGCCTTGTCTGCGGCATCGGAGTTGAAACGGAGAATACGCTTCATCTTAATTTCAAGAAGTTTCAGTATATCCTCATCCTCAACGGGACGAATGAACTTTTCTGTAAACGGAGCCAACCGCCCTGCAATGTGTGCCACAGCCTCCTCATTGCTCTTGCTCTGCTCATACTCCTTATCCTTATAGATACGTTCCTCAATGAAAATACGTTCAAGGCTCATAAAGAAGAGGCTTTCAAAAATCTCTCCCTCTCTTATAACAAGCTCACGCTTAAGCAGTTTAAGAGTGTTGTCCGCACTGAACTTAAGCACATCGCCTACAGAAAGGAAGTGAGGTTTGTCATCACTGATTACGCAACAGTTTGGAGATATGCTTACCTGACAGTCTGTAAAGGCATACAGAGCATCTATTGTCTTGTCACAAGAACGCCCCGGAGCCAGGTGAACCACTATCTCAACATTGGCTGCGGTGTTATCATCAACTTTCTTAATTTGAATCTTGCCTTTGTCATTTGCACGCAGAATACTCTCAATAACACTGCCCGTGGTGGTGTCAAACGGTATCTCAGTAATGCTAAGTGTCTTATTGTCAACCTTATTTATTTTGGCACGCACACGCAGTTTGCCTTTTCTTCTACCGTCCATATAACGGCTCACATCCATGTAACCGCCTGTTGCAAAGTCAGGATAAAGGGTAAACTCCTCCCCTTTCAGATATGCAACTGACGCATCACAAAGTTCATTGAAGTTATGCGGAAGTATTTTTGTTGAAAGGCCTACGCCGATGCCCTCAGCCCCCTGTGCCAATACCAACGGGAACTTTGCCGGCAATGCCACAGGCTCCTGATTTCTGCCATCGTATGACATTTTCCACTCTGTGGTCTTAGGGTTAAACAGAACCTCATTTGCAAATTTTGTAAGTCTTGCTTCTATGTAACGCGGAGCGGCTGCACGGTCACCGGTAAGTATGTTTCCCCAGTTTCCCTGACAGTCAATAAGAAGGTCTTGCTGTCCAAGAGTCACCAAGGCACCGCCAATGGAGGCATCGCCGTGGGGATGGAACTTCATAGCCTCACCAATAATGTTTGCAACCTTATTATATCTGCCGTCCTCCATACGCTTCATAGTGTGAAGAATACGGCGCTGGACAGGTTTCAAACCATCTGTAAGATGAGGTACGGCACGTTGAAGCACCACATACGATGCGTAATCCAGAAACCAATTCTGGAACATTCCTGAAAGTTGGTGCTTAATGGAGGCATCGTTGATATCGGGGATAACATAATTTGAATGCACTCCACTCCCCTCATCAACCTCTTCCTCTTCAACACTCTCTTCTGTTTCAGGAGTTATGGAATCGTCCATCTCCTCATCTGTTGGTCTGTTGTCTTTGTCTTTCATAAGCAATTTTCACTACAAAATGTAAAGTTACAAAAATAAATTCATTTTTCGCCCAATTGTTGATAACTTGATGGATTTTTTGTAAATTTGCAACTTTGTTAAAACAAGTTTATTATGGCATCACAGGAAGAAGTTTTCAAAAAAATGGTATCTCACTGTAAGGAGTACGGATTTGTATTTCCTTCAAGTGACATTTATGATGGTCTGGCAGCAGTTTATGACTACGGACAGATGGGTGTTGAACTTAAAAACAACATAAAAAAATATTGGTGGGACAGTATGGTTCTGCTTCATGAGAACATTGTAGGCGTTGATGCCGCTATTTTCATGCACCCGACCACTTGGAAAGCGTCAGGTCACGTAGATGCCTTCAATGACCCTCTTATTGACAACCGTGACAGCAAAAAACGTTATCGCGCCGATGTTCTTATTGAGGAACTCATAGCAAAATATGATGAAAAGATAGAGAAAGAGGTTGAAAAGGCAGCCAAAAGGTTTGGCGATAAGTTTGATGCTGAAATGTTCAAGACTACAAACCCGCGTGTTCTTGAGTATGCGGCAAAGCGTGATGAGATTCATGACCGCTACAAAAAGGCTATGAACGCCAATGACCTTGCAGAACTTAAGCAGATAATACTTGATTATGAGATAGTTTGCCCTATAAGCGGCACACGTAACTGGACAGACGTGCGTCAGTTCAACCTTATGTTCACCACTGAAATAGGCTCAACCGCTGACGGAACAAGCAAGATTTACCTGCGTCCTGAAACCGCTCAAGGTATCTTTGTAAACTACCTTAACATTCAGAAAACAGGCAGAATGCGTATTCCGTTTGGTATTGCCCAAATAGGAAAGGCTTTCCGTAATGAAATAGTAGCCCGTCAGTTCATTTTCCGTATGCGTGAGTTTGAGCAGATGGAGATGCAGTTCTTCATTAAGCCAGGTACAGAAATGGATTGGTTTGCACATTGGAAACAGTTCCGTCTTAAATGGCACAAGGCTCTTGGTCTTGGTGATGAAAAATACCGTTTCCATGACCATGACAAACTTGCACACTACGCGAATGCCGCTACAGATATTGAGTTTGAAATGCCATTCGGATTCAAAGAGGTTGAGGGAATCCACTCCCGTACAAACTTTGACCTTAGCCAGCACGCAAAATACAGCGGCAAAAAAATTGAGTACTTTGACCCTGAAACAGGCGAATCATACACCCCGTATGTAATTGAGACATCAATAGGTGTTGACCGTATGTTCCTTTCAATTATGTGTGCAGCCTACAATGAGGAGGCACTTGAAAACGGCGAGACACGTGTGGTTCTTAACCTGCCACCTGTACTTGCACCTGTAAAGGCAGCCATTCTTCCACTTGTTAAGAAAGACGGTCTGCCTGAGAAGGCACGTGAAATTATGAACAGCCTGAAGTTTGACTTCAAGTGCGTTTATGATGAAAAGGATTCAATAGGCAAGCGTTACCGCCGTCAGGATGCCGTAGGTACTCCTTTCTGCATAACCATTGACCACGATACTCTTAATGACGGTTGTGTCACCCTTCGTTACCGCGATACCATGAAACAAGACCGCGTTAAAATTGAGGAGTTGCACGCACTCATTGACGCACAGGTAAATATGAAGAACCTCTATAAGAAATTACTCGCAGAGTAATTTCTTATAAAAAGGAAAAAGAAAAAAGGAGAAAGGTCCCCTCCTAACCTCCCCTCCAGGGGAGGAACAATCTCCTTTCTCATTTGGCTACGCCCAGTTTCACAGTCTCCTTTCTCATTTATAACAATGAAAGCACTATCAACACATCGGACACTGACAGCACTGATAGCAATATCGGTGCTTGTAGCGTCTTGTGCTAACAGGGGTGCCGGACCACAAGGCGGACCTAAAGATGAGATTCCGCCGGTATTTGAGAAATGCAGTCCTGAACCAGGCAGTGTAAACATTGACACATTGTTAAAAAATGTTAAAATGGAGTTTAATGAAAACATTGTCATAAAAGATGCCTACAAATATGTGATTGTGTCGCCGCCCATGAAAAACAAACCAATGGTAAGGGCAACCAACAAGAAAGTGTACACCTCATTTGAAGATGACACCTTGCAGGCAAACACCACCTACACCATTGATTACGGCAATGCCATTACTGACAACAATGAGGGGAATCCTTTAATTAATTTTTCATACACGTTTTCAACAGGAGACCATCTTGACACACTTTTTATTGAAGGATATGTGATAGATGCCCATACATTGGCTCCAAAGCCTGAAATCATTGTTGGCGTTTACCCCAATGCCTCCGATTCAGACTTTATAACAAAACCTCTTTTCAGAGTGGCAAAAACAAATGAGGAAGGCTATTTCCGCATAAAGAACATACCTGACAGCACATACAAAATTTATGCAATAAATGACCTTTCAAGCAATTGGTACTACAAATCAGCGGCAGGCGGAGAAGTTGCTTTTCAAGGGTCAAGGGTCAAGGGTCAAGGGTCAAGGAGAAATGAGACTGTTCCTATGAGCAAAGACAGCTCTATAATTGCTGGGGGTATGTCAAAAGAAGAAGAGCCGTTGGTATTGAGGTTATTTAAGGAGGAACTGACACAAGAGTACTTCAAAAAAGCATTTCGTCCTGCAAAGGAGACCTTTACCATAGTTTTTGGGCATGAACCAACTATGATGCCTGACCTAAAGGTCTTAGGAACAGTTGACAGTGTAAACTCCACAACTCAAGAACTTTGGGTCTTGGAGAAACCAATAAGAAAAGACTCCTTAGTTTATTGGATTACAGACACAACGCTGCTTAAAACTGACTCTTTAAGGCTTGAAATGAAATATCTCAAGACCGACTCACTTGGAAATCTTGCCGAAACTCTTGATACCCTTAAACTTACAGTACCCATTAAAAGAAGTGTTCAAGCAAAGAAAAAGAAAAAAGATGAAGAGCATAAGAGTGATATACAGTTCATAGCATTCACCCATAACTTAAAACAAGAGATGGAGGTTTATGACACCATAACCCTGAATTTTGCCGAACCCATAAAGTCTATAGACTATGACAGCATAACAGTAAGTATTAAAGTTGACTCGCTGTTCAATCCAATACCTATCAGTTTTGAAACAGGCGATTCGGCATGTAATAAGGAACTGCGCATTATCTATGAGAAACAGTTTGATGAGACATACAAACTAAACATTGATTCAGCATGTATAACAAGCATTTACGGCAGACACAACACTAAGTTTTACAAAACATTCACATATAAAAAGCCCGATTCCTACGCAAATCTCTACATCACTTTTGTAAACAACCCTGAAAACGCGATACTTGAACTAATGAATGAGCAGGAGGCTGTCAAATATACAAGCATATTGGAAGACAATGAGGTCATATTCCAAGACATTGCCCCCGGCACCTATTATCTAAGAATGATTATTGATGATAACCATAACGGCAAATGGGATACAGGTAATGTAATGAAAGGCTTGCAGCCTGAAAAAGTCTATTATATGCCTGAGAAACTTGACCTGCCAGCAAATTGGGATATTGAGCAAAAATGGGATTATGAATCCTTTGATTTGCTCAGCCAACGCCATTCAGACCTTAAACCCGCTAAATCTAAATGACACAACTATGAAAATTGTACCGGTTGAAACTAAAAAACAGCTTAAACAGTTTGTAAACTTCTGGTTTGAACTTTACAAAGACTGCCCTTACTCTTGTCCTCCTCTTCTATTTGATGAGTACAACACCTTAAGACAAGACAAGAACCCTGCCTTTGAATTTTCAGAAGCAAAGTATCTTATGGCAATAGACGACTCAGGTAAGGTGGTTGGCAGAATTGCAGGCATAATTAACCATAGGGCAAACAACTATTGGAAAACAAAGAGGCTTAGATTCGGCTGGTTTGACTTTATTGATGACCTTAACGTTTCAAAAGCGTTGCTTGATGCAATTGTGGAGTGGGGAAAGTCAAAAGGAATGGATAACATTAACGGACCTGTCGGCTTTACCGATATGGACAAAGAGGGTCTGCTGATTGATAATTTTGACAAGCCAACACTTATGGCGGCCGCCTATAACTACCCATATTATGAGAAACATTACCTTGCGTATGGGCTTACAAAAGAAATTGACTGGTTTGAGCGTCATCTTATTGTCCCCGATGCCGTACCAGAGCGTCTGACAAGAGTTGCCGCAATAGTAAGAGAGCGTAGCAATTTAAGGGTTGTACCTGTAAAATCATCAAAGGAAGTGAAAAAACTTGTAGGGTATAAGTTCTTTGACTTGGTTGATGAATGCTATAGAAACCTATATAACTTCTCCCCTCTTACACAAAGGCAGATAGTTGCCTACAGCAACATGTATTTTCCAATACTTAATTATGATTTCTCTACATTGGTGCTGAATGATAAAAATGAATTGGTTGCCGTTGGCGTAACAATGCCAAACCTGACAAATGTATTGAGGGAGATTAACGGAAAACTATTCCCGTTTGGTTGGTTCAAACTACTAAGAGCATTAAAATCAAAGCATTATGATGAGGTTGACATGCTTCTTATTGCCGTCAAACCTGAATATCAAGGCAAAGGTGTGAATGCACTGCTGTTTGACCACCAACTGCCTAACTTCTTCAAATATGGAGTTAAATACGGCAATGTAACCAATGTTTTGGAGACTAATGACAAATGTGCCGCAAACTGGGAGTTTTTTGAATTGGCATACAAGAAAACACACAGAGCGTATCAACTAAAAATAAATGAGAAATGAGACTGTGAAACTGGGCGTAGCCAAATGAGAGAGATCCCCTCCTAACCTCCCCTCCAGGGGAGGAATATCTCTCCTTTTTCCTTTCTCCTTTAATTACTATGATTATTCTATTAACAGGTGGCAACTCAGGTATAGGTTTGGCAACGGCAGAACTACTAATGCAACGTGGCAACATTGTTTACGCACTGTCACGCCGTGGCGGTGAAAACAAATGTGCCGCAAACGGCGGTGCCATAATAAACATACAAGCCGATGTAACCAAGCCTGAAACACTGCAAGAAGCGGTAAAAACCATCATAGACAACAATAAAACCATTGATGCCTTAGTATGTAATGCAGGCAACGGCATTGCAGGTTCTATTGAGGACACATCACCTGAAGAAGCAAAATACCAATTTGAAACCAACTTTTTTGGAGTTGTAAACACCGTAAACGCCGTACTTCCATATATGCGTAAACAGAACTATGGCAGAATTATAGCCGTAAGTTCAGTTGCCGCCATAGTGCCAATACCGTTCCAGGCATTCTACAGTGCATCAAAAAGTGCCATTCTGCTGTTTATGCAGGCACTTGGCATGGAGGTCAAGCCTTGGAACATAGAGTGCGGTTGCGTTTTGCCGGGCGATACAAAAACAGGCTTTACTGACAGCAGAAAATACACCAAGGCAAGCCAAAGTGAAACATCGGGGTACAGGGAGACAATGAAACGCTCAGTAAGCAAAATGGAATCCGATGAGCGTGGCGGAATGTCACCTGAAATCATAGCCTCAGCCATAGCGTCACAACTAAACAGAAGACATGTAAAACCCGCCCTTGTGCCAGGATTCCAATACAAACTTATATGCTTTCTTATGCAGGTTGTACCAGCCAAATTAAGGCTGAAAATAGTTGGGAACCTCTACTCATAGTCCAAAATACATACTAAAACAGCCCTAAAACTCACAATTTTGCCCTTAAAATTTGGAATTGCAAATTTATTTTGTTAAGTTTGCTAATTGTTTTTTGTTTTTTTAGGTAAAATTTGGGGCTTATGGACATTACATCTTTACAAAACATTTTCTTCTCCCAAATAAATGCAAGGCATACAAAGGAGGACACAGAACTTATTAAGCAAGCCTATTTTCTTGCAAAAAAACAACATGAAGGACAACTCCGCAAAACAGGAGAGCCATACATAATTCACCCTATTGCAGTTGCTCAAATTGTAAACAATGACATGCAACTTGGCACAGCCCCTGTAATTGCCGCCTTGCTACACGATGTTGTTGAAGACACCAACTGCACACTTGCTGACATCAGAGACCAGTTTGGCGATGAGGTGGCGTACCTTGTTGACACCGTCACAAAACAGCCTGTACTTTCAAACACCGATGCCTCAAAGCAGGTTGAGAACTTTAAAAGAATGCTTGCAGCCTTCAACTATGATATACGCGCCCTACTTATAAAATTGGCGGACCGTCTTCATAACATGCGTACCCTTAAGAGTATGGCAGTTGAAAAACAGTTGAAGATAGCCGCTGAAACTGACTTTTTCTACGCCCCGCTTGCAAACAGGCTTGGTCTATACCTTATTAAGAGTGAGCTTGAGAATCTTGGACTTCAATATCGTTCCCCGTTTGAGTACGGCATAATTCAAGAGCATCTTAATAACTACATTCTTCAACACACCGATGCGGCTGAACAGTGGATGGAGCCAATACGCAAAAAATTGGAGCAAAGCGGCGTTAATGCCACAGTATCGTGTGACCCAAGAACAGTATATTCACTTTGGTACAAAATGCACCAGACAAGAGCATCGTTCAAGGAGTTGGAGCATATAAGAATTGTTCATATTAACTATGAACCTAACTCAAAATGGGCAAGCACCACTACAAGAAACAAGAAAGGGGTTGAAAAAGATACCGCCCTATTCATATATTCCTTATTGACAGAACTATACACAGAAAAACCATACAGTCTGCTTAACTACATAGACTACCCTAAAGAGAACGGGTACCGCAGTCTTCACTGTAAGTTTATGGGTAATGAGGGCCGATGGATGGAGGTTCACATTCAGAGCAATGAAATGCGCCGCATAAGCCAATACGGATGTTTGGCAGAGCAGTCATCTGACGTGGATTCGTGGATTGAAAAGTTTAAGGAAGTACTTAAAGACATATCTGATTCAAGCAAGGACCAAAACTTTGACGATGTAATTACAAGTTTCTATCATGATGATATTGTGGTGTTTGCATCGGACGGACAACGTATCACACTACCAGCTGATTCAAGTGCCATTGACTTTGCCTACGAGATTCACTCTGATGTTGGAGACCATGCAAAATATGCCATCATTAATGACCACCTGTGTGCCGTAACCACAATTCTTAACCGTGGAGACCGTATAAAAATAGGCACTGATGAAAACTATCATCCTCAAGAAAATTGGCTTAAAGTGGCTCAGACATTTAAGGCAAGGGCAAACATACGCCGATACCTGAATCGTGCCGCCTCAGAAAAGATTGAAAACAAGCACCCTGAATATGTGCTTTGTGAAAGGTGTCACCCACTGCCTGGCGATGAGGTTGTGGGCTTTAAGAGTACTGACGGCACCATTACGGTTCACAAGTGCAACTGCGATAATGCCCTATCACTTTCATCACAAAGGGGCGATGTCATTACAAAGGTTGAACTTGAAGCCCTTCCTGAAAAAACCTACCCTGTGGGGCTTATTGTCAAAGCAGTAAACAGAGACAATTATCTGCTTGACATTATGAATCTTATTTCAAAAGAATTGGGGTTGAGCATTGAAGAGCTACACAGCACCACAACTGATGAGATTATAGAGACACAAATAAGAGTCCTCGTTCACTCTATAAGTGAGTTGAAGACTCTTGCAACCGGCATTCAGAATATACCTAATGTATATGAGGTAAGAAGAACCAAAGGCAGAATCCTATAGAGTCTGTGCTATTTTGGTTACTCTGCGTTCATGGCGTCCGCCCTCAAAATCTGTGCTGAAGAAAATATCAAGGAAAGTTTCAGCCTCTGCCTCTGAAATGAAACGGGCAGGCAGTGATATTATGTTGGCATCGTTGTGCTGACGGGCAAGTTTGGTAATTTCAGCCTTCCAACAAAGTGCGGCACGTACATTGCGATACTTATTGACAGTCATACTGATACCGTTTCCGCTACCACAAATTGCAATTCCAAAATTAACCTTACCTTCATTAACGGCAGAGCCAAGCCTATGTCCAAAATCAGGGTAGTCACAACTCTCCTCTGAATCTGTGCCAAAGTCTATCATTTCAAAAACCTTGCCTTTAAGGTACTCTTTTACATACTCTTTAAGCATAAAACCTGCATGGTCTGATGCTATGCCAATACTTAGTGTAGATAAATCTTTCATATTTTTTCTCCTTTCTCATTTGTTAAAACTCCGTTTTAACCATGTTACTTCGTCATTCGGCATAACTCAAGTAAACTTGGTTCTGCACTCATTCCTAGTAACAGTCTCCTTTAATTATTTCTATTGCATCAAGTTTCTCCCAAGTGAACAGTTCCACTTGTTTGCCAAACTTGGTAACTGTCTTAGGTTCTCTTCCAAAGTGTCCGTACGATGCCGTCTCCTCATAAATAGGGTTTCTCAGTTTTAGTCGCTGCTCTATGGCGTATGGTCGCATATCAAACAGTTCAAGCACCTTTGCCGCTATTTCAGCATCGGAGAGCGTTGATTTATTTGTACCATAAGTGTTTATGTTTAGGCTCACAGGCTCTGCCACTCCTATGGCGTAGGCAACCTGCACCAAAACCTCATCACAAACACCTGCGGCAACTAAGTTTTTGGCAATATGACGGACTGCGTAAGCACCGCTGCGGTCAACCTTTGAAGGGTCTTTCCCTGAAAATGCACCGCCTCCGTGGGCTCCTCTGCCTCCGTAGGTGTCAACAATTATCTTTCTGCCTGTTAGTCCGGTATCGCCGTGAGGACCGCCAATAACAAACTTTCCTGTAGGGTTTACAAACAGTTTGAAATCTCCTTTATTAAGAGCCGCATACGCCTTATCCTTTGCAAAAACGCGTGGCAACAGAATGTTTTTTACATCATCTTTTATGCGGTTGAGCATGCGTTCATCATCGGTATCAAACTCATCATGCTGTGTGGACACCACAATGGTATCAATGCGTAGCGGTTTACCCTCCTCTGAATACTCAACAGTAACCTGACTTTTGGCATCGGGGCGGAGATACGGCATCTGCTTGCCCTCTTTACGCAACACGTCAAGTTCTTTAAGGATAGCGTGTGCCATATCAAGGGTAACAGGCATGTAGTTCTTAGTTTCAGAACAAGCGTAACCAAACATAATGCCTTGGTCACCGGCACCTTGCTCCATTGGATTCTGACGGCTTACACCACGATTTATATCGGCACTCTGCTCATGAATTGAAGACAACACGCCACATGACTGAGCCTCAAACATATAGTCACTCTTATTGTAACCTATGCGGTCAATAACATCACGTGCAACCTTCTGAACATCAACATAGCCGTCTGTAGTAACCTCACCTGCAAGCACCACTTGCCCCGTGGTTACAAGCGTTTCACAAGCCACATGAGACTGCGGGTCCAAGGCTATGAAATTATCAAGCAAAGCATCTGAAATTTGGTCGGCAACCTTATCAGGATGTCCTGCCGATACTGACTCTGAAGTAAACAGGTAGTTCATTTTTTAGCATTTTTTTGTGTGTGGTTGCAAGCATACAAATCTCTCCACACTATTTTACATTGCAAATATAGTGCAAAATATTATTTCTTGAAAATAATTTTTATAAAAATGCAAACATAAGGCTGTACATTGAAAAAAAATTCATAAATTTGCAACTTGGTAATTAAGGGGATATTTAACTTTCAACTATTAACTATTAATTATATTATGGCAAATTTAGATTTAACAAAGTACGGTATCACTGGAGCAACAGTGATAGGACACAACCCTTCTTATGAGGAGTTGTTTGCTGCTGAAACAAAAGCAGGACTAACAGGGTTTGACAAAGGCCAAGAGACAGAACTTGGTGCAGTAAACGTTATGACAGGTGTTTATACAGGACGTTCTCCTAAAGATAAATACATTGTTATGGACGCTAAGTCAAAAGACACAGTTTGGTGGACATCTGACGCTTACAAGAATGACAACCACCCAATGTCAGAAGAGGTTTGGGCTACAGTTAAAGAGATAGCAAAGAAAGAACTTTGCAACAAGGAGCTTTACGTAGTTGACGCTTTCTGCGGTGCAAATAAAGATACCCGTATGGCAGTCCGCTTCATTGTTGAGGTTGCTTGGCAGGCTCACTTTGTAAAAAACATGTTTATTCAGCCATCAGCTGAGGAACTTGCAAACTTTGAGCCTAACTTTGTAATATACAACGCTTCTAAGGCAAAAGTTGAGAACTACAAGGAACTTGGACTTAACTCTGAAACATGCGTTGCATTCAATGTAACATCACGTGAGCAGGTTATCATTAATACATGGTACGGCGGTGAAATGAAGAAAGGTATGTTCTCAATGATGAACTACTACTTACCACTTCAAGGCATTGCTTCAATGCACTGCTCTGCTAACTGCAACATGGAAGGCAAAGAGACAGCCATTTTCTTTGGTCTTTCAGGAACAGGTAAGACAACCCTTTCTACTGACCCTAAACGTAAACTTATTGGTGACGATGAGCACGGCTGGGATGACAAGGGCGTATTCAACTTTGAAGGAGGTTGCTATGCTAAGGTTATCAACCTTGACAAAGAGAGCGAGCCTGATATTTACAACGCCATCAAGCGTAACGCACTTCTTGAGAACGTTACAGTTGACGCTAACGGTAAGATTGACTTTGCCGATAAGAGCGTGACAGAGAACACACGTGTATCTTACCCAATCAATCACATTAAGAACATTCAGACACCTATTTCTGCAGCACCTGCAGCACAGAACGTAATATTCCTTTCTGCTGACGCATTTGGAGTATTGCCTCCAGTATCAATTCTTACACCAGAGCAGACAAAGTACTACTTCCTAAGCGGATTTACCGCTAAGCTTGCTGGTACAGAGCGTGGCATTACAGAGCCAACTCCTACATTCTCCGCTTGCTTTGGACAGGCATTCCTTGAACTTCACCCAACAAAGTATGCTGAGGAACTTGTAAAGAAAATGGAGAAATCAGGTGCTAAGGCATATCTTGTTAACACAGGCTGGAACGGAACAGGCAAGCGTATCTCTATCCGCGATACTCGTGGTATTATTGACGCAATTCTTGGCGGTGCCATCAAGACTGCTCCTACAAAGAAGATACCTATGTTTGACTTTGAGGTACCTACAGCACTTCCAGGTGTTGACCCTAACATTCTTGACCCACGCGATACTTACAAGTGTGCTTGTGAGTGGGAAGAGAAGGCTAAAGACCTTGCTTCACGCTTCATCAAGAACTTTGACAAGTACACCGGCAACGCCGCTGGTAAAGCATTAGTTGCCGCTGGTCCAAAACTCTAACCCTTCGGGTTTGAGTTTTAGACCCTTGGACATATATGACCCACCCCCAAACCCCCGCCTCAGGCAGGGGCTTGGTCGTCCTAACGGACTCCAAATTTTTAACCTACGGGTTTGAGTTTTAGACCTTTGGCGTATAAATTATGGTACGACATATTATACTTTGGAAATTGAAAACAGAACTTTCTGATGCTCAGCGTCAGGAAGTCAAGAAAGAAATAAAGGCAGGGCTTGAGGGCTTGAAAGGCAAAGTTCCCGGCATTGTGGATATTCAGGTTCACATAAACGGACTTGAAACTTCAAATGCTGACGTAATGCTTGAGTCTTCATTTACAGATTATGCCGCTCTAAAGGCATATTCAGTTAATCCTCTGCATGTTGAGGTTGCAAACACAAAGGTCAGACCGTTCACTGAAGTAAGAATGTGTTTGGATTTTTAAGACATTTAGCAAAAATTTTTGCACAATTAAAAAAAGTGTCTTATCTTTGCAGTCCCAAAAGCGGATGTGGCGTAATTGGTAGCCGCGCTAGACTTAGGATCTAGTGTCTTGCGACGTGTGGGTTCGAGTCCCGTCATCCGCACCAAATTAAGGTGAAACCATTGGTTTCACCTTAATTTTGAAAGGAGACTGTTACTAGGAATGAGTGCAGAACTCTTTGAGTAGCGAGAGCAGAGTGAACTTGTTCACTATGCCGAGTCACGAGAAAGAGTCACAGAAAGTAACCAAGTTTACTTAAGTTATGCCGAATGACGAAGTAACATGATTAAAACGAAGTTTTAACAAAGGAAAAAGGAGAAAGGAGACTGCGAAGCCGACCAGATGTAAAGATTCCTCCCCTGGAGGGGAGGTTAGGAGGGGACCTCTCTCATTTCTCATTTCTTATTTCTCATTTAACTATTATGAACGTTCTTCAAAACAATCAAGACGCAGTTAACGCTACCCTTTTGGTAACCGTTACTCCTGCAGACTACAACCCAGCGGTTGAAAAAGCAATCAAAGATTACAGAAAAAAGGCTCAGATGCCAGGTTTCCGTCCGGGAACAGTTCCTGCATCGCTGATTAAAAAGAGATTCGGAACCTCATTTCTTGCTGAAGAGGTAAACAAAATTATTTCAGAAGCCCTTTACAAGCATATCACTGACAATAAGATAGACATTTTGGGAGAGCCTCTTCCAACCGTAGGCTATCAGACACCTGAACTTATTGAGGGCAATGAATTTGCATTCTCATTTGATATTGCCATTGCACCTGCACTTGACCTTGAACTTACAAAAAAGGACAAACTCACCTATTATAAAATAGATGTTGACAAGAAGATGATTGACCAGCAGACTGCATCATACAGAGGCAGATTTGGCAAATACGTTAAGGCTGAGAAAACAGAATACAAGGATGTAATAAAAGGCAACCTTGTTGAACTTGATGAAAAAGGCAATGTTAAGGAGGGTGGAGTAAGCGTTGATGACGCTATGGTAAGCCCAACTTATATGAGAAACGCCGATGAGCAGAAAAAGTGTGCCGGCAAAAAAATTGGTGAAAGTTTTGACTTCAACCCTGCAAAGGCATTTGACAGCAGTGAAGTTGAGTTGGCATCGTTGCTTAAAATTGAAAAGGAGGCAGCCAAGAACTTCAAATCAGATGTAAGATTCACCATTAAGGAGATTACAAGATATGAGCAGGCTGAAATGAACCAAGAGTTCTTTGACAACTGCTTTGGCAAGGATACCGTCAAGAGTGCTGAAGAGTTTGAGGCAAGAATTAAGGCTGACCTTGAGAAACAGTTTGTTTCAGATTCTGACATTAAATTTATTCTTGACATGAAAGCCCTTGTGATTAAAGGACTTAAAGATGTTAAATTCCCTGAGGATTTCTTGAAACGCTGGCTTAAGGAG
This sequence comes from Candidatus Enterocola sp., assembly GCA_045643245.1. Classification (GTDB taxonomy): domain Bacteria; phylum Bacteroidota; class Bacteroidia; order Bacteroidales; family Paludibacteraceae; genus Enterocola. The sequence continues at coordinate 31,344 of JAZUKL010000052.1, read as the reverse complement.
ACCAACAAGGATATGACCGATGAAAAAATTGCCGCTGAGTTCTCAAAACTTCTTGATGACCTTAAATGGCAACTTTACACTGACAAAACCGCTAAAGCGGCAAACATTAAGATTGAAGAGGCTGATGTTAAGGCTGTTGCAAAAAGACAGGCACTTGCACAGTTTGCACAATACGGTATGTTGAGCGTTCCTGATGACATTATTGACAACTATGTTAAGGAGATGCTTGCCAACAAAGACGGTAAAAAAACTGCCACTGAGCGTGCATTTGAGAACAAGGTTATGGATGTTCTCAAAGAAAAAGTCACAATCTCAGACAAGACCGTATCTTTTGAAGAGTTTAATAAATTCTTCAGCTGATTCTGAATTTCTTTTCAAACTAGTTAAAAATAGTCCTCCATTAGGAGATGATTATGAAAAAGAGAATTTTCTTCACAGAAAATTCTTTTTTTTTATCAATAATTGGCTTATATTTGCAAAAAACTAAAATGTATTATGAAAAACGAATTTAAGGACTTTGCAACAAAGCATCTTGGCTTAAACTCACTTGCCCTTGATGACTACATGAAAATTACCAGCAGTTACAGTTACATTAACCCTACAATCATAGAGGAGCGTCAACTGAATGTGGCTCAAATGGATGTATTCTCCCGTTTAATGATGGACAGAATCATTTTCCTTGGCACACAAATTGATGACTACACCGCCAATGTAATACAAGCCCAGCTACTTTACCTTGATTCAGCAGACCCAGGCAAGGATATTTCAATATATCTGAACACCCCTGGCGGTAGCGTATATGCCGGACTTGGCATTTATGACACAATGCAGTTCATTCAGAGCGATGTTGCCACCATCTGCACAGGAATGGCGGCATCAATGGGAGCGGTGCTTATGACAGCCGGAGCAAAAGGCAAGCGCTCAGCATTGAAACACTCCAGAATTATGATTCACCAGCCTATGGGCGGTGCACAAGGTCAAGCCTCCGATATTGAAATTACTGCAAGAGAGATTCAAAAACTCAAAAAGGAACTTTATACCATTATTGCAGAACATTCAGGAAAACCTTATGAGCAGATTGAAAAGGATTCTGACCGAGACTATTGGATGACCGCTCAAGAGGCAAAGGAATATGGAATGATTGATGAAGTGCTAATTAAACCTAAAAAATAATGCCACAACAAAAGAAAGAGGAATACTGCAGTTTTTGCGGAAGGAAAGAAAAAGAGGTGCCTTTTCTTATATATGGAGCAACAGGCAATATTTGTAGTGACTGCGTTGAAAGAGCATCGGAGATTATACAGGAGCATACCCAAAAAAGTTCAAAGTTTGATGTAAAACTTACAGAGCTTCCTAAACCAAAGGAACTTAAAGAGTTCCTTGACGGATATGTAATTGGTCAGGACGATGCCAAGAAAAGCCTTTGTGTAGCAGTATATAACCACTATAAGCGTCTGCTTCAGGATAAGAATCAGGGTGACGATGTTGAGATTGAAAAATCAAACATAATTCTCATAGGCTCAACAGGAACAGGCAAAACATTGCTTGCAAAAACCATTGCAAAGAAACTTAATGTACCATTCACCATTGTTGATGCCACCGTATTCACCCAAGCGGGATATGTGGGAGAGGACATTGAAAGCATACTTACCAGACTTCTGCAAGTAAGCGATTATGACGTACCTGCGGCAGAAAGAGGCATTGTGTTTATTGATGAGATTGACAAAATTGCACGCAAGGGTGACAACCCTTCCATTACCCGTGATGTCAGCGGTGAAGGTGTACAACAAGGACTGCTCAAACTGCTTGAAGGCTCTGTTGTAAACGTTCCGCCACAAGGTGGCAGAAAACACCCTGAGCAAAAAATGATACCCGTTGACACTCAAAACATTCTGTTTATTTGTGGAGGTGCATTCTCAGGCATTGAGCAAAAAATAGGTTCAAGACTTAACACCCGTCTTGTAGGCTACGGAGCACAAGCCAAAACACAAAGAATTGACAAGGATAACATGATTCAATACATAACCCCGCAAGACCTAAAGTCCTTTGGACTTATACCTGAGATTATAGGCCGTCTGCCGGTGGTTACACACCTTAACCCACTTGACAAAAAAGCGTTACGCCGCATTTTGACAGAACCTAAGAATGCCATAACAAAGCAATATATAAAATTATTCAAAATGGATGGTGTAAACCTTATTTTTGACGATGACGCCCTTGACTACATTGTTGACAAGGCTGTAGAGTTCAACTTAGGAGCCAGAGGATTAAGAGGATTGGCAGAAAGCGTTATGGTTGATTTCATGTATGAGATACCTTCAATGAAAACTCAGGAATTACACATAACAAAAGCCATTGCAGAGGAGAAAATAAGCAGGGCAAATGTTAAATAATGTAAAAAAACTTAAATCTTTGCCTTTACTCAAAGCAATATTATTATATTTGCTATTGATATGATGGAAAGAAATAATTTACTCAAAGCATTAAAGCTTCATTTTGGTTTTGACGCATTCAAAGGAAACCAGGAAGCAATCATCCAAAATCTTTTGGATGGGAAAGACACTTTTGTTCTTATGCCAACCGGGGGAGGCAAATCACTGTGTTATCAGCTGCCTTCACTACTTATGGACGGTATGGCAATAGTAATATCACCGCTTATTGCCCTGATGAAAAATCAAGTGGACGCAATGCGTTCATTCTCAGAGGAAGACGGAGTTGCACACTTCATAAACTCTTCACTTACAAAAGGTGCTATTGAAGAAGTCAAGCAAGACGTGCTTAGCGGTAAGACAAAACTGCTTTATGTTGCTCCTGAATCCTTGACCAAAGAGGAAAATATAAATTTCCTTCAAGGTATAAAAATTTCTTTCTACGCAGTAGATGAGGCTCACTGTATATCAGAATGGGGACATGACTTCCGTCCTGAGTATCGGCGTATAAGGCCTATAATTGAAAAAATTGGCAAAGCACCCGTAATTGCACTTACAGCAACTGCAACTCCAAAAGTGCAGCATGACATACAAAAAACACTCGAAATACTTGACGCCACAGTCTTTAAGTCATCATTCAACCGTCCAAACCTATATTATGAGGTAAGACCTAAAACACAGAATATTGATAGAGAGATTATCAAGTTCATTAAAGAGCAAGAGGGAAAATCAGGTATCATATATTGCCTCAGCCGTAAAAAAGTTGAAGATTTGGCTGAGATTCTGAGAGTTAACGGCATCAGTGCACTTGCCTATCATGCAGGCATGGACGCTTCTGAAAGAACGCAGAACCAAGACAGTTTCCTTATGGAGAAAGTTCAGGTTATTGTTGCAACCATTGCCTTTGGTATGGGAATTGACAAGCCTGATGTGCGTTTTGTAATACACTATGACATTCCAAAGAGCCTTGAGGGTTATTATCAGGAGACAGGGCGTGCCGGACGTGATGACGGAGAGGGGCTTTGCATTGCCTTCTACTCAAACAAGGATTTGCAAAAACTTGAAAAGTTTATGCAAGGCAAACCTATTGCAGAACAGGAGATTGGCAGACAACTGCTTGCTGAAACAGCGGCATACGCAGAGTCAAATCTTTGCCGCCGTAAACTACTGCTCCACTACTTTGGTGAGGAGTATCCTGAAGAGAACTGCGGAAACTGTGATAACTGTCTGCATCCTAAAAAACAGGTTGAAGGTCAGGATTTCCTATGTACAGTGCTTGAAACCATTGTTGCAGTTAAAGAGAAATTCAAGGCAGAGCATATCATAAACGTTATAATGGGCAAAAAGAACGCTGAAATTTCAGACTATCACCATGATGAACTTGAGAATTTTGGTGCAGGTGAACGTGAGAGTGCCAGCGTTTGGCAGGCAGTAATTCGCCAAGCCATGATTATGGGCTTCATTGAGCGTGAAATTGAAAACTACGGAGTTCTTAAAATAACCCCTGCAGGACTGAATTTCCTTGACCACCCAACTTCATTCATGATTACAAAGGACAATGATTTTGAAGACGATGATGAAGAACCAATTAAACGTGGTGGCGGTTCAGGTGCGGCAGACGAGGTGCTTTTCTCAATGCTTAAGGATTTGCGTAAGCGTATGTCAAAACACCTTAACGTGCCTCCTTTTGTAATATTCCAAGACCCTTCACTTGAGTCAATGGCAACCACCTACCCTATTACCCTTGAGGAGTTACAGAATATTCCGGGTGTGGGAGCAGGTAAAGCCAAACGATACGGACAAGATTTCATTGACCTTATAAAGCGTCACGTTGATGAGAATGAGATTGAGCGTCCTGAAGATATGCGTGTACGCACCAAGCCTAACCAATCAACCCAAAAGGTATATATAATTCAAGCAATTGACCGCCGTGTAAGCCTTGAAGACATAGCCATTTCCCGCGGTCTTGACCTTCCGGAACTGCTTGATGAACTTGAGGCAATTGTAAACTCAGGTACCAAAATCAACATATCGTACATGATTGATGACGTTATGGACCCTGACAAGGCAGAAGATATTTATGAATACTTCCGCGATGCCAAAACAGACAACATTGACGATGCCATGACAGAACTTGGAGGAGACTTTACTGAAGAGGAAATCAGACTTATCCGCGTCAAGTTCATATCAGAGATGGGAAATTAAAGTGCGAGGCGAATAGCCGAAGCCTTTAATCACGGGTTTGCGAAGCAAAGACGTAATTAAATAAGAGTGTTAACTATTTTAACTGTGTTTAAGTTAATAAAGTACATACTGGATTTTTTCTACCCCCTGTTTAGCAAGTTCTTAAACAGGGAGGTTTATTATTATTTGGCTTGCGGAACCATCAACACACTGTCTGATTGGTTCCTTTACTTTATTATATACAACTATATTGTGGCAAAACAGATGATTGACCTTGGGTTTGTGGTCATCTCCGCACCTATTGCCTCACTCATAATAGTAACGCCCATTACCTTTACCATTGGGTTTCTACTATCAAAATACATAACATTCAACGGTTCAACGGTTAAAGCTCACCGTCAACTTTACAGATACGCGCTTATCCTAATAGCCAACTTTTTTATATCCTACTTCTGTATGAAATTCTTCTGCGAGGTTTGCGGCTTCTGGGCTACACCTTCAAAGATGATTACAACAATATTTACAACAATTTTCAGTTATATACTGCAGAAGTACTATTCTTTTCGCAGGCGAAAAGAATAATTTTTTACATCGCCTGTGGCTCGTAAAAAATTTAATATTCCTTTTTCAACTTTCAATTATGATTAACATTCTTTGGGCGGATGATGAGATAGATTTATTGAAACCGCATATAATTTTTTTGGAAAATAAAGGATACTCCGTAACACCTGTTGTCAGCGGACAAGATGCCATTGACGCTTGTAAGGAGAATCATTTCAGTGTTGTTTTTCTTGATGAGAACATGCCTGGTCTTAGCGGACTTGAAACTCTTTTGGAGATTAAGAAAGCACAACCCTCACTGCCTGTAGTAATGATTACAAAGAGTGAGGAAGAGAACATTATGGAGCAGGCCATAGGTCAAAAGATTTCTGACTACCTTATTAAGCCTGTCAATCCTAACCAAATTCTTATGTCAATAAAGAAAGTGGTTCATGCTCAGGACATTATTGAGGAAAAGACAACATCGGGGTACCAATCTGAGTTCATGAAACTTGGAATGAAAATCAACGATTCCTTTACATCGGATGATTGGCGTAATGTTTATAATGAACTGATATATTGGGAAATGCGTCTCTCCGATGCCGGCAGTGGAATGGATGAGATGCTCAACATGCAAAAAACAGAGGCTAACTCTCAGTTTAGCAAATACATACGCAAAAACTACGAATCTTGGTTTGAGAGTGGCAAACGCCCTATGATGAGCCCTGATATATTTAAGAATAAGGTTTTCCCGCTGCTTGACAAGGGAGAAAGGGTATTCTTCATTCTTATTGATAACCTGCGTGAAGACCAATGGCGTATTATTCAAAATGAAATTGGAACCCTGTTCAACTTTGATGAGGACGAAACTTTCTTTAGCATTCTGCCAACCGCAACCCAATACTCCAGAAACGCCATTTTTTCAGGACTTATGCCATCGCAGATAAGAAAAATGTACCCTGACCTTTGGGTTGATGAAGATGAGGATGAGGGCAAGAACCTTAATGAGCAGGCTCTTATCAAGACACAGATTGAGCGTTTCCGCAAGAACTACAAGTTCTCTTATAACAAGATTAACACAAATCAGGCTGGAGAAAAGTACAATGAAAGCCTAAAAAGTTTGCTTGGCAATGACCTTAATGTGGTGGTATTCAACTTTGTAGATATGTTGTCGCACGCCCGTACAGAGGTAAAACTGTTCCGTGAACTTGCCCCTGATGAAGCGGCTTACCGTTCATTAGTGCTATCTTGGTTCAAACACTCATCCATTTCAGAGTTGTTCAAAATCCTATCTGAGCAGAAAGTCAAGATTGTACTTACCACTGACCACGGTTCCATCAGAGTTAAGAATGCCGTTAAGGTTATTGGCGATAAGGCTACAAATGACAACCTCCGATACAAGGTTGGCAAAAACCTTGCATACGATAAGAATGAGGTGTTGAGCATCACGCACCCTGAAAAAGTTGGCTTGCCCTGCCCTAACCTAAGCAGTGCCTACATTTTTGCTCAAAATCAGGACTTTTTAGCATATCCTAACAATTACAACTATTACGTTCAATACTATAAAGACACCTTTCAGCATGGCGGAATTTCAATGGAAGAAATGATAATTCCTATAATAACTATGAGTCCAAAGACCTCATAGTTATTATAGGAATAATAAGAACCATAAATGAAGAAAAAAATAAATATTGCAATTGTAGCACCATCCGGAGCAATTGACCCTACTTACATTGACGGGGCTAAGGCTGTTTTGGAGAGTTGGGGGCATAATGTCAGAGTTTCAGAACACGCAAAAGGAAAATTCAACCGCTTTTCAGGTACTGATGAGGAACGCATCGCTGATATACAGAATGCCATAAATGATGATTGGTGTAATGTAATTCTTTGTGCCAGAGGCGGATACGGACTAAGCAGAATAATTGACAAAATAGATTTCACCCCTCTTAAAAAGAGATTCAAACTATTTGTGGGCTTCAGTGACATCACAGCCATTCATAACGCACTAAGCAAACTTGGGCTAAAGTCTCTGCACGCTCCAATGGCAAAACACATTGCCACAGAGCCTGACAGCCCTGCTGTACAGCAACTTAAAGCGGCACTTGAAGGAAACTCAATCAACTATCAGCTGTCCACTGTCAACTGTCAACTGTCAACTGTCAACTCTATTGAGGGTATCCTTGCTGGCGGCAACCTAAGCATACTCTACGCCCTGCGTGGCACTCCGTTTGACCTTGACTATAAAGGCAAGATACTCTTTATTGAAGATGTTGGGGAACGCCTTTATCATATTGACCGCATGATTCAGAACCTAAGACTTGGTGGCGTTTTCAACCAAATAAGCGGACTTATTGTAGGGCAATTCACTGATACTGATGAAGACACATCATATCCTGATGGAGCATACGGCATTGTGGCTGAAGCCGTTAAGGGTATTGACATTCCTGTAGCCTATAATTTTCCCGCAGGTCATATATCAACTAACAACATGCCTCTGCTTATGGGGGCAAAATATAAATTAAATGTTTCTGAAGTTTCAAAAATCTTCACCCTGGACCAAATTGCTGATTAGCATTTTGGTTCCGCTATTCCTCTTGTGCATTTATGCGGCAATAGAGGCTATAATATTAAAATGTGCCGGCATTTCAACTGAATATGCCAACACTAATTGGGCATGGATGAACATTCTGCAAGCCTCTGTATCGCTGATTGCATTTGGAGGAGGAGCAATACTCTCTGCCTATCTTGTAAGCGATAATCCGTTTGCCTTTCTGCACGCTGACAGGGGCATAGGAGGAAAGAACGGAGTGCCTTGGAAACTGACACTTCTTTGCTGTGTATTTCTGCTTACTGCACTGCCGTTTGTAAGCGTTACCACCCAACTGAATGAGATGATAAAGATGCCTGCATCGCTGGGCTGGCTACAAGAGATGATTGACAATCTTGAAAAAGAGGCGGAACAAGCCACCACGCTGTTTGTTACGGGGAAGAGCGTTTGGGTTCTGCTTACTGAAATAGTGGTTATGGCAATAATTCCTGGAGTGGTTGAGGAACTTTGCTTTCGTGGTCAGATTCAAGGGGTTATGATGCAACTTTGTAAATCAAAGCATGTAGCAGTTTGGGTAACGGCAGCATTCTTCTCATTCATTCACTTCCAATTTGCAGGCTTTATTCCAAGAATGGTGCTTGGTGCCGTATTGGGCTATATTCTACTATACACAGGCTCGGTTTGGGTCAACGCCATTGCCCACGCACTTAATAACACACTTGCCGTTATTGTGCTGTGGTTTACAGTCAATTGGCCTGAAATTGAACAAGTTAAGAACGTTGATATGGACCACATGGAACTCTCACTTGACTCCGTTGCTTTTGCACTAGCAATGTCGGCTCTGTGTATCTACATTTATAAGAGATTAAAAAACAACAAATACATTAAAGAAATGGAAAAAAGAAAAGTAGCCATTGTTTGTGGCGGTTATTCATCAGAATTTGGGGTATCCCTGAAAAGCGCGGCAGGTATAAAGTCATTTCTTGACCCTGAGCGTTACAACTCCACAGTTGTAGTTATTGAGAAAGAGCGTTGGTATGCCAAACCATCTGAGAAAGAGGAGTTTGACATTGACAAAAATGATTTCTCCTACACCGATGCAGGTGGTGTGCGTCACACATTTGATTTTGCATACATAACCATTCACGGCACTCCAGGTGAAAATGGTATTCTGCAAGGCTACTTTGAGCTTATTGGCATGAAATACTCCTGCTGCGGACCTCTTGCCGCATCGGTGTCATTCAATAAGTTTGTGTGCAACAGATATTTACAGGCGTTTGGAGCAAAAATTGCAAAGTCTGTGCTTCTGCGTGCCGGAGAAGAGTATGATGCCGCTAATATTGAGGCACAGTTAGGTCTGCCAATGTTTGTCAAGTCAAATGTAGGTGGCAGCAGTTTTGGCGTAACAAAAGTAAAGGAGAGCAAACAGATTATTCCTGCCATAAAACGTGCGTTTGAAGAGGGCGACGAGGTTATAATTGAATCATTTATGAAGGGTACTGAAATAACCTGCGGAATGTACAAGACCAAGAAAAAGTGCGTGGTATTTCCTATAACAGAGGTTGTTACATCAAATGAATTCTTTGACTACGATGCCAAATACAACGGTCAGGTACAGGAAATCACCCCTGCACGCCTCAGTCCTGAGGTTACAAAAGATGTTCAGGAGCAGACAAAAAAATACTACTCACTGCTTGGTTGCAAAGGCATTGTACGCATAGACTATATTATAATTGACGGTGTTCCTCATGTACTTGAAGCCAACACCACTCCAGGCATGACAGCCACCAGCTTTGTACCGCAACAGGTTAAGGCTGCAGGACTTGACATCAAGGAGGTTATGACAGACATTATTGAGGACCAATTCTAAAAAGGAGAAAGGAGAAAGGAAAAAGGAGAAAGGTCCCCTCCTAACCTCCCCCTCCAGGGGAGGAATTACCTCCGGTCAGTTTGCTTACAGCCAGTTTCACAGTCTCATTTCTCATTTCTCCTTTCTCATTTAACTAATTATGAAATCTCAAGAAGAATTATTAGCAATAGTTGAGCAGGCGATAGTTGCTGGAAGTTGGAAGCGTGAGCCGCAAGGACTTTATGAACCAATTGAGTATGTGCTGTCACTTGGGGGAAAGCGGATTAGACCATGCCTTACCCTGATGGCTTGCAATCTGTTCACTGACAATTTGAAAGAAGCCCTGAAGGCTGGCATTGCACTTGAAGTGTTCCATAACTTCACCCTGCTTCATGATGATGTAATGGACAACGCCGATACCCGCCGCGGTTACGCCACCGTTCATAAACGCTGGAATGTAAACACCGCTATTTTAAGCGGCGATGCCATGCTTATTGAAGCCTATAAACTGATGACTGATGTTAAAAGTGACCGCCTTTCTGAAATTTTAACAATTTTTAACACTACTGCGGATGAGGTTTGCAAGGGTCAGCAGTACGATATGGAATTTGAGAGCCGCACTAACGTCAGCATCGATGAATATATGGAGATGATAAGGCTCAAAACTGCGGTACTTTTGGCAGGCAGTCTAAAGATAGGAGCAATAATTGGAGGAGCATCTGAAGAGCAGTCCCAATTACTCTATAATTTTGGCATTTACATGGGACTTGCATTCCAACTTCAAGATGATTACCTTGATGCCTTTGGTGACCCAAAAGTGTTTGGGAAGGCCATAGGAGGCGATATTTTATGTGGAAAGAAGTGTTTTCCTCTACTGACCGCATTAGAGATTGCGAATGCTCAATCAAAAGCAAAACTTAATGCCGCTCTCGCGCTTGACAGCAAAAAAAACAAGGAGGAAAAAATCAAAGCAGTGCTTGAAATCTACAAGGAAATGGGCATTGACAAAATATGTGCGGACAAGGTTAGACTTTATACTGAAAAAGCCCAAAAATGCCTTGAAAAATTAGGGCTTCCAGCAGAAAAAACAGACCCTCTATTCAAATTTTCACAATCATTGTCAACCAGAAAGAAGTAGTAATCAGCTAATTTTTTGACAAAACTCTTGCTTTTTTTATAAAATGTATCTAAATTTGTGCCGAATGGTTAGTAAAAATAAGTCTTTTTTTAACTATTCGCAATAAAATAGATACATGTATGCCATATAGAAGACTTCCAAACACAGATGCCGCTCGTATCAGGGCAATGCAAACAGCAAAGCAAAAGTACGATGTACTTGGTGCGAATGCACCTTTTCAGGCAAAGATAATTCATGACATTAGCGTGCTTATACCACAATTTGAGCATGCAGTTGAAGAGTACAAGGCTCAACAAATTGAGCAGGCTGCAAAAAACAAGAAATATCAGAATATAGTAAAGACCACCCGTATGTACATATCACATTTCATACAGGTGCTTAACCTCTCATGTATGAGAAATGAAATAAAGCCAGAAAAAAAACTTTACTATAAACTGCTTCCTAACAACTACTCTGTTCCTGATTTAAGCACTGAATCCCTGATTCTTGAGTGGGGAAAGAACATTATTGACGGTGAAACTGAGCGTACAATGAACGGAGGTTCCCCTATCTACAACCCTACAATAGCAAAAGTAAGGGTTAATTATGAACTTTTCAAAGATGCCTACCAACTTAAAAAAGTTACCCAAAAAACATCGGACAGAGCTCAGGACTCAATCAAACAACTACGTGAAAAGATTGACCAACTGATACTTGAACTGTGGAATCAGATAGAGGCTCATTACAAGGACTTGGGTACTGTGGCAATGCAAGAAGAGGCAAAGAAGTTTGGCGTTGTATATTACCTTCGCCGCAAGGAACGTCAGGCACTGCAAGGGGGGTACATTGATACTGACGAGGAGGTCATAATTCCATAGTGAATTAACCCCTAAACTTTTTTACTTTTCTTTTTCATATTTCATCTTATTTTTGTATATTTGTAGTCTAAACGGGATACTGAAAAACCCTTGTTTAGACTATATTTTTTATTTCTATGGAAGAACAGAACAATAACTATGGTGCCAGCAGTATTACCGTGCTGGAGGGTTTGGAAGCAGTGCGCATGCGTCCTGCAATGTACATTGGTGATATTAGCGTAAGAGGCTTGCATCACTTGGTTTATGAGGTAGTGGACAACTCTATTGATGAGGCACTTGCAGGCTACTGTACACATGTTGATGTAATAATAAATGAAGACAACTCCATAACCGTCAAAGATAACGGACGTGGCATACCTGTTGACATTCACAAGAAGGAGGGACGCTCCGCTCTTGAGGTTGTAATGACAGTATTGCACGCTGGCGGTAAGTTTGACAAAGGCAGTTACAAGGTGTCAGGCGGTCTGCACGGCGTAGGCGTAAGTTGTGTTAACGCACTTTCAACATACCTTAGGGCAGAAGTCAGAAGAGACGGCAAGATACACATGCAGGAGTACTCAAAAGGAAAGCCTACATGCCCTGTTACCGTCATTGGCGATGCCAATGATACCGGCACAATGGTAACCTTCAAACCTGACGGTTCCATCTTTACAGTTACAGAGTATAACTATGAAACACTTGCAAACCGTTTGCGTGAACTATCGTTCCTTAACGCAGGTATCACCCTGACACTTACCGACAAGCGTTTCAAAGATGAGAACGGCAACTGCAAGTCAGACTCATTCCATTCAGAAAACGGACTTGAAGAGTTTGTACTTTACATTGATGAATCTCGTGAAAAACTGCTTCCCGATGTAATTCACATAACAACAGACAAGTATGACACCCCTGTTGACATTGCAATGACCTACAACACCACATTCAATGAAAACATACACTCATACGTAAATAACATTAACACCATTGAAGGTGGAACTCACCTTGCAGGTTTCCGCCGTGGTCTTACACGTACCCTTAAAAAGTACGCTGAGGACAACAAGATGCTTGAGAAACTTGAAAAGGCTAAGATAGAACTTAACGGTGATGATTTTCGTGAGGGTCTTACAGCCGTAATTTCAATAAAGGTTGCGGAGCCGCAGTTTGAAGGGCAGACAAAGACTAAGCTTGGCAACAATGAGGTTATGGGTTCAGTGGATATGGCTGTAAGCGAGGCTCTGACAAACTATTTGGAGGAACATCCGCGTGAGGCGAAAACCATTGTTGACAAGGTTATTCTTGCCGCAACGGCACGTCATGCGGCGCGCAAGGCAAGAGAGATTGTGCAACGCCAATCTCCTCTTGGCGGCGGTCTGCCCGGCAAACTTGCTGACTGCTCATCAAAAGACCCTTCAGAATGCGAGTTATTCCTTGTTGAGGGAGATTCTGCAGGCGGTACAGCAAAGCAAGGTAGAGACCGTAGAACACAAGCAATTCTGCCACTTAGAGGTAAAATATTGAACGTTGAAAAGGCAATGCAGCATAAGGCATTTGAGAGTGAGGAAATCAAGAACATTTACACTGCACTTGGCGTTACCATAGGCACTGATGAAGACTCTAAGGCTCTTAACATGGAGAAACTCCGTTACCATAAGGTAATAATCATGACCGATGCCGATGTTGACGGCAGCCACATTGCAACCCTTATTCTTACATTCTTCTTCCGCTATATGAAGGAACTTATTGAGGGCGGACACGTATATTTGGCAACACCACCACTATACAAATGCTCAAAAGGCAAGATAGAGGAGTACTGCTGGACAGAACAGCAACGCCGTGCATTCATTGACAAGTACAGCGGAGGCAAAGAAGACGCCATTCATGTACAACGATACAAAGGTCTTGGTGAAATGTCAGACGTGCAACTGCGTGACACCACCATGAGCAAAGAGAACCGTATGCTACGCCAAATAACCATTGAAAACGCAGCGGCGGCAGACCACATATTCTCAATGCTTATGGGTGATGATGTGGCTCCACGACGTGAGTTTATTGAAGCAAACGCAACATACGCAAGAATTGATGCGTAAAATAAAGATTTCACATATCGGGTTATCAGATATAACTACTTGGTTACTGATTTTTAGTACTTGTCTTCTTGTCGCTACTCTTCCGTTTGGTTATACTGCCACACACCGTTTATCCATATATATTTTTTTAGGAACATATCTAGTTGATTACATAGCATCATCATTATATAAAAGGTGGGAGTGGAAAAACAGTGTTAAAGAATACCTCTTCCTGTGCATGATTCTATTTTTTCTACTTCAGTTCATTTTCTACCCTATTGAAACTCACCTTGACTTTTTCCATAAAATTTGTGAAGATAGGCTCTCCTTTATTGCCATTGGAGTTATAGGTATTATGGGAATTAACAAGCGGTTAAGAGTTGAACATATAGCCTGGACGTGCGTAAGTGTAGCCCTTATAGCATCACTGTTTCTATTATTTCATATTCATGGTTCTCCAGATGGTGAATCCATCAGAACTTATTTAGGAACTGTTAGGATTGAATACTTTACAAGCCACATGCTATTCAATCTCTACATTAACACAGCCATAATTTTTTCTTTCTATCTGCTAAGAAGATATAAGAAACCAAGCATAATAGCGTTTCTGATTGTATCAATAATTGTATTTCTGATTATTATCACACTTTCTGATGGTAGAATTGGAATGTTAAGCGGTTATTTCATCACAGCACTCATATTAACAATTAAACTTTGGAAGCGGAAACATATTCTTGTCTTATTTCTTATAATATCAATTGCGGCATTCTCTATCTTGATTTTAAGACATGACAAGTTCTCATCATTCAATATTCATAATGAGCCGCGCTTTGTTATATGGAATAACACAATATCAGAAATTGAAAAACACCCTATGGGAATGGGAGCAAGCACAGCCGCTTACACCATAATGGAGAATCTAAAAGAAATGGTTCAGACAGGCGAATTTACAGACTATACGGTTATACAAGCCATCAATGAAAATAGCATCTATGGTGCACATTCACATAGTCAGTATCTTCAGACAACACTTGAATACGGACCTATAGGACTACTTATCCTACTTTCAATATTCATACTTCCTGCATTCATTCGCAACAAAGAACTATACACTACAACATTGGTATACAGCATTTTATATGCCATACAACCTGCTACTGATATATTTGTAAGTGGAATGAACCTGATAGGATTTCTATTGATTCTTTTGGTTCTAGTGTCCAATGATATGACGCCAAATAATTCTAAGCTGTAACACTACCTCTCTCATCCATATCCTTATACTGCCAATATTACCCGTTCCATATAAACCTGTAATATATGACCTTATAGCACTTACCCCTTTCTCAAACTCTAATCTTTTTCTTAAGTTTGAGGTATTGCTTATAGAATTTGATGAAATCCTGTACACCGATGTCAAATCCTTCAAAAAATGGCACTTACTGTGTGCCGCTATTGACAGCCACACAGGATAGTCAAACGTTATAAATTTACCGGCAACGTAATCATCTATATTGCAGTATTTTTCAAACAAGCATCTTCTAAAAACAACTGTAGGAGAATAAATTATGCTACGTAGCAGCATATAAGAATATAGTTCCCCCTGCAATCCTTCCATTAACTCTGAATAATCATAACCATCTCTTAAAACCCCATCTTGCAAAAACCGCACTCTTGTAAAAGAGAGACCGTAATCAGCATTTGCATCTAAAAAATCAACCTGCTTCTGTAGTTTCAACGGGTCTGTCCAATAGTCATCACTCTCAAGTATGGCTATATACTCGCCCTTTGCAGCCTCCATAAGGGTTTTATAGTTACGCATAAGACCCTCATTCTGAGGCTTATCTATAAGCCTTATTCTATCAGGAAACCGCAACGCATAACTCTTTGCTATCTCTGAAGTGGAGTCAGTTGAAGCATCGTTGCTTATAATAAGTTCAGCCTCAAACTGATACTGTTGGGCAAGGAAAGACTCTATTGCCTGAGCAATGGTGGCCTGATGATTATATGTGGGCATTAATACACTTACCTTCATAGCCATGCCTACAGAGTTGCCAATAGATTCTCCCATTGACCTAAAATATTTTCAATATCAAATTTATGTGACTCTATTATAGCATTTTTTGAGAATTGTTTCAGTCGCTCCGGACTATTCATAAGCCTTGCCATCTCATCTCCCAATCTTTTTACATCTGAAACTGGAACTAAAATTCCCGTCACACCATCATTTACAATATCTCTTGGACCTGTTTCACAATCAAAACTTACAATAGGCAGACCAACGGACATAGCCTCAATAAGAACAAGTGGCAAACCCTCAAATCTAGATGACAAAACATAAAGAGATGCTAAAGCATACTCCTCTTTTACATTCTTTGTAGGTGGCAGAACTTCAACATTATCTTCAATTCCAAACTCCTTTATTTTGCATTTTAATAAATCCTTCTTATTACCCTCGCCTATTATTCTCAACTTCCACTCTGGAGCCTGCTTAACTGCCACAGCCCAAGCCTCAGCCAACATATCAAAACCTTTTTGAGTTACAATTCTGCCTATTGCAAGCACACGCTTGTTTCTTAAATCTGTCTTAACAGAATTATCAATTGTAATAGGGTTATAAATTGATAGTGCTTTTTTTGCATTAAGTTTATTAATGTAACTCTGCGCATCAGATGATGTCAGGGTAACAATACAATCAGAGTGTTTTGCGGCAATACGCCTTGAAAGTATATGTGTTATTCTGTAACTGCTATTTATGTTGAAATGTTCCCAAGTAATGGTCTTATATCCCCTTGATGCTGGTATATTTACAAAACTGCGACCTGCATCAACTATTATAATAAAATCAGGATTTATTTGCTTATACAGTTTTTTCAGCAAAATTATACGCCTTATATCTCTGAACGGAAACAGATGACGGTCTTTTGGAGGTGCCAAATAATGGCACTTTACCTTAGGGCTGACTGTAAAGAAAGGCTGCTCACCCTTGCCAACAAATGAAACAATATGAACCTCATGCCCACGTTCTGCCAATGCGTTAGCCTCTATAATGGTAACACGCTCTGTGCCACCTGAAAAGTTGAGACCCTTTATAGAATAAACTATTTTCATCACACTTACTGTTTTAAATATTTATCTATTTTCTTAATCGCCTTTATGTCAATAATTTCACTGAATTTTCTGGCAAACAAATACTCCGATGCCAACAAATTCTCCACATCACCAACTCTATATGTGTATGGATTACCTCGATTCCAATCTATGGAACGCACCACATCCTTATACACCTGCTCAACATCAGGATCAGGATTATCTGAAATAAAACGCTTGTACCCCTTTCCAAAATTTAGCCAAATGGTTTGAATAAACATTTCATCAGCACAGAAACTTTCAATAAATGTAGTGGCAATCCACTCTTTTTTTGATAACACCAACTTAGCCATTCGTTCTGTTATATCAAAATAAGCTGAACCAACACCCCATTTATCTATATCAAACATGCGTCTTAACTTAAACATACGCTGTAAAATCAATCCAAATCTACGCACCCTTTTCTCTACAAAACCACGATATAATCTATCTTGATAGGGATAACGGTAAACAACACGCTCCAAATCCTTTTCTCGCCATTTATCTATGCTTATAAATTCCAATCCATCATGAGAATCAAAAAACTCAAGAACCATAGATTGTTTTTTTAATGGAAGATCAACCCCGGTAAGCAAATGATAGTATTGATATGGGCCATCAGCGATAGCAGTTTCCAATAAAAGCAATTCGGCTGCTATTTGAGAATATCCGCCCCAATGAACATCTGTACGATACGTAAACTTTAACGGACTATGCTTGAGATTCACACCTATATCTGATTCCCTTATATCTGACTTGCTGTCTATGTGCACATATAAATGATTACGACTATTATCCAACCCTTCCAATAAAATATTTAGCAAATACGGCTGGTTATGTGCCATAATTAAATATGCGTGATTCCCAATCATAAAATGCCTTTAAATCTTTCAGGTATCTTAATTATAAGTTTCCACGCACCCATTGAAGGCTTGTTCCAAGAGTATATGTGGTGTATGTATGACTGATGCCAACGTGCCATCTTCAAATAAAAATCTCTTGTTTTAGCCTTTTTCTCCGATACCATATAAATGGTTTTTGCCCTACGGGCTATGTGCTTGCCCCAACCTGCACTCATACGGTCAGCATCCTTGAATCTGTCCTCTATCATCTTCATATCAAAACTACCAAAATGGAACAGATATAAGTTCTTGTCAATGTGGGAGTTATGGCCTTTAACCCTGTGAAAACCAGCACCCCACTGACACGGCTTATTAACTATTACAGGCTTTGTGTATCGTGAACAAACATAGGCATAACTACGCTGCTCAAGAAAAGGTTTCTCCCAATCTATAACTCCCTCCTCATTCAGATGCTGCCCTACATCAATGCCTAAGGCACTCAGGCAGGTGTCAAACTCCACATTACTAAGATACTCTTTAAGGCTTACTCCTGCTTTAGGGTCAATAATTAGAAACTCATCAGCATCACAGCCTACAACCACGTCATAACCATTAATAAGCAGTTCAGCCGCACGCTGTGAAAGGTATAACAACCTTGCCTTTTCAGCCTTAACCACCCTACCGCCTATTTTAGGTACTTTGGTTACATTTGCCTTGCCTGCTTTTGCAGGAATGTTTTGGTCTTCTCCGTCAAGATAAATGTATAGATTCTCCTCTCCAAACTCACCGCCATAATATGAGACCCACTTATTAAGGAAGTTCTCATCATTCCGGGCCATTGTTATTACAGCTATCTTCTTCATAAAATATTCTTAAATTTATCAGGAATGCGAATAACAACTTCTTGCCCAAACATTGAGGGGCGGTTCCAATGATACGGAGCACGGAAGATGCGTTGAATGAAACGTGCAAACGGAATAAACTTATCTCCGTCTTTCGGTTTTCTCACCTCCGTAATATGGTCAATTGTCTTACGGCGGAACGCAAGATGATTCTTCCAACCAGCTGGTCTCTCATCTATTTTTCCAAATTTCTTCATGATGAAATCTTCATCAAAACAACCAAAATGAAACAAATATAAATTATTGTCTATATGATAGTTATGACCTCTTATCCTATGAAAGCCCGAACCCCATTCCGGTGATGAGGCAACTATTACAGGTTTTGTGTAGTCAGGCTCTAAAATAGCGTAGTGGCGTTGTTCAAGGAACCCTTTTGAGTAATCAAATTCAGGCTCAACTCCCAAACGCTGACCCACATCAAGACCCAACGGAGAGAGTGAGTAATCAATTTCAACACTGGAAAGATATTGAGCAAGTGTCATATTCAAATCAGGGTCTACACAAATAAATTCATCTGAATCACAACCTATTACTATATCATATCCATTCTTAAAGCACTGCACCGCCCTCTCAGACATCAACACCATTCTCTTTGGCTCCCAATTGCTCATAGGTCCAGGAATCTTCTCACATAATATTATGTTCACTTTTCCCGATGGGTCTTGCGGAACATCGGAGTCAAAACCATCAAGATATATGAAAATATTTTCATAACCAATCTGAGGTCCGTAATAGGCAATCCACCTCTCAAGAAAGAAGTTGTCATTACGGGCCATTGTTATTACTGCTATTTTCTTCATAAAATATTATTTAATATACATATTTGTTCTTAATTTATTATACAATACTATTAAATCTATCTGGAATGCGAACAAGCATCTTCCAATAATACATATATGGGCGTGTCCACATAAACGGGTGGCGTGTTATGCGTTGCAAGCCACGACCAAGTTTAATAAACGCCTCCCACTTATGTATATTACCGTCAGTAAGCAAATTTATAGTACGGCATCGTTGGTTAAGATGCTCTGTCCAACCCTCACGGTTCTTCTCTTCATCAGTAAACTTTGCATAGAGCATTTCTTTATCAACAGAGCCAAAATGGAATAGATATAAGTTCTTGTCTATGTGATAGTTACACCACTTAACACGATGAAAACCAGCACCCCACGGCTTTGCCACAGCCTTTACCACAGGTTTTGTGTATTGAGAATCAAGCAGTGCATAATGGCGCTGTTCCAAAAAGCCCTTTGACCTGTCAAGTTCAGCCTCCTCATCTAATTTCTGCCCCACGTCCATACCTAACCCAGAGAGAGATACCTTTATGTCTGCCTCACTAAGATATTGTGCCAAACGTTTGCCTGTCTTAGGGTCAACTACAAGAAACTCATCTGCATCTGAACCAATTACAAGGTCATATCCCAAATCAAAAAGTGCTGCTGCTTTTTTGTTTATGGCGGCTATACGAGTGCGGTCTGCACGGGTCATCTCCTCAGCCTTGCGTTCCATTTTAATTATGTGAACCTTTTCAGGGCAGTCAGGAGCCTCTTGGTCTGTGCCATCAAGCAACACATATAGGTTCTCAAAACCTATCTGAGACCCGTAATACGCAATCCATCTTCCTAAAAAGAAAGAATCGTTCCGTGCCATTGTTATCGCCGCTATCTTCTTCATTTTACAGCCATTATGAGATCCTTCGCTTCGCTCAGGATGACGGTTATTTCAGTTTTTGTGCGTCTTGCAGTTTTTTGTATGTTCCGTTGAGAGCGATTAGTTCACTATGAGTTCCACGCTCAACTATTTTTCCACCCTCAAGAACGCAAATCTCATCGGCGTTCTGTATGGTTGAGAGACGGTGTGCTATTACTATTGTGGTGCGATTCTTCATAAGATTTTCAAGAGCATCTTGCACAAGTTTCTCAGACTCTGTGTCAAGAGCCGAAGTTGCCTCATCAAGAATAAGTATAGGAGGATTCTTAAGTATTGCACGGGCAATGCTTACACGCTGACGTTGACCACCTGAAAGTTTGCATCCACGGTCTCCTATATTGCTCTGATACCCTTGCTCCGTTGCTGAAATAAAGTCATGGGCGTTGGCAATTTTAGCCGCAGCCTCAACCTGCTCCTGGGTGGCGTGTTCCACACCAAATGCTATGTTATTAAAGAATGTATCATTAAAGAGAATTGCCTCCTGATTTACATTACCCATAAGTTCCCTAATCTCTTCACGAGGCACATTCTTAATATTTATGCCGTCAATAAGCACCTCTCCCTTCTGCACGTCCCAAAACCTTGGAATAAGGTCAACAAGTGTTGATTTTCCGCTACCTGACTGTCCTACAAGAGCAACGGTCTTACCCTTTTTTATAGTAAGGTTAATATCCTTCAAAACCCAATCATTAGCATACTTGAAACTAACGTTACGGAACTCTATTTTGTCATTAAATTTCTTAATGTGGTCTGGTACAGCAGGGCAGGTAAGCGGATTTTCAGCGGACATAATCTTGTCAATACGCTCAAGTGAGCCGAGACCCCTGCGAATGCCGTAAACACAGCGTGACAACTCCTTAATAGGGTTTATAAGGCTGTAAAATATAAGCAGATAGTATATGAACACCGATGCCTCAAGACCTGTATGGGCACCTATTATGAGCCAACCACCAAAGCATACTACAATTGATATTATCATAGTGCCAAGGAATTCACTCATTGGGTGGGCAAGGTACTGACGTTTAATAACCTTTAGCAGAGCATTGCGTATAATCTCTGTCTGCTTGTGAAAACGATTTCCTATCTTGTCCTCGGCATTAAAAGCCTTTATTACACGCAAACCGCCAAGCATCTCCTCAATCTGTGAGGTGAGCACACCTTGTTCCACTCCAACCTCTACAGAATCCTTTTTGAGATTCTTGCCTACAACACCCATAAGCAGACCAGCAAGTGGCAGCATAACAAGCACAAATAGGCTGAGTTGCCAACTTACAGCAATAAGAACGGCAAGATATATGACAATAGCAAGAGGATTCTTTACCAAAAGGTCAAGAGAACCCATAATTGAACCCTCAACATCAGCCACATCAACACTCATACGTGACATTATATCTCCCTTGCGTTCCTCTGAGAAGAAACCTATTGGGAGCGTTAGAATTTTATCAAGCACGGTATTTCTCAAATCACGAGTTACACCTGTGTGCATAAGAGCAAGGAACATTGTACCTATATAGTAGGTAATTACTTTAAGAAAAGTTATTACAAGAAAAATAGATGCAAGAAGCACTAAGGTAAGTGTCTGCCCCTTGTCTCCAATAAATAGTGTAACGTAGTAATAAAGATAGTTTTTGCCGTAATCAAATAAATTATCCTGCATTACAGGAATCTCTGTAACAGGCTCTGCTATTCCAAAAAGAATTTCAAGAATAGGCACAATCATTGCAAATGAAAAGAGACTCAAAACAGTTGAAAGCAAATTAAATATAAATACTCCAACTATTGAACTCTTATAATTGGGCAGAAATCTTTTTAGTAAATTCCAGAATTTTTTCATTTTATATGTTGCTTACATTTATGAGATCCTTCGCTTCGCTCAGGATGACGGACGGAATATTACGCCGATGTGTTTTTTGCCGTCCACTTTGACTACGAGTGGGCTCTGGAAACGCACATGGGCTATATATTTTGTCTCCTCCACAAGTTCTCCTCCTTCAATGAAGTCAAAATTGCAGAAACTTGTATCGGGGTCTTCAACTGTAAAATATGCACAACCACACGATGTCATATTCTGAAAGAAATGGGTGCCTTGGCTGGGGTCAATATGATATGACGTCTCTCCAGCCTCCACTATAACCTTTGCACCGGCTATATTAGGCCACTTTACAGGTATGCCAAGCCAGGTGTCACTGCTGCCCCATCTGCCCGGACCTATAAGGATATATGGCTTATCCTCTACTGAAAGCCTGCGGTTAAAGGAATCAATATCGTATGATATAAGTTGGTTGTTTGAAGGGTTGAACATTCCCCTTTTTACATACACAATATCATGAATGTCATTTATTATACCGTTTCCAAGCACATTACGGCTCTTAATGCACAACTCTTCAGGCTTGATTTGCAGCAAATCCTCATCAATGGTCTTGTTGCTGTCAACAATAGGACGTATTTGAAGCAGATAGAACTTGTTGTCCTCATTATGCTCATAATCAAGATTTACAGCAAACTCTATCTCAACGGGGCGTCCCATCTCACGCTCTCCCACTTTCAGCACCGTATCCAGTATGTCAGCAAGTGGGAACACCTCATGCTCAAGTATGTTTGCAAAGGTAATGACCTTTCTGCCACCTTCATAAACGCCTGGCAACAGGGTTTGGTCGTATGGGTCAAATGTAGATGCAATATACTTAAGTGTGCCGTCAGCCTCAGCATCCTTAAGGTTGAGTTTAAGCAGGTTAAAGCCGTCATCCACCTTTGGTTTGGCATTGATGGCGTTCATATCAATGGCATTGAAATAGGTTTGGGTTTGGGTAAGAGCAAGGTCAAGAGTGCTGGTTTGCAGAATATTCTTACTGTGTTTTGGAGAGAACCTTAAGGTTTGACCTCCATCAACAATATATTTTCCCAAGCCTAATGCAACATTTACTACACCGTCTTCACTCTTCTCATCTCCTATCGGATAATAGTTAAGTGAGCGGGCAACACCTGAGAATGACGGGTAGAACCGTCCGTTATGGTCAGTACCGCAAACCTCTTGAAGCACCACTGCCATCTTTTCCCTGTTTATGACGTTCTTTGTTGCCATCATATATGATTTGCTTGCCTGATAATATACAGAGGCATATACAGCCTTTATAGCATCAGCAAGCATCTTTATTGTAGCCTCTCTGTCATTTGCCAAATTAGGCACCATATATGTGGTATATACCCCTGCAAACGGCTGATAATGGGAATCTTCAAGCAAACTTGAAGAACGCACTGCAATAGGGCAGTTTTCAGGTATGGCACCTAAAAACGCCTTAACATTATCATCAAAGGCAGGCGGCACCGGAGCGGCTATGAAATATGAGAGAATCTCCTCATCGGAGAGTTTGTCATTAAGGGCAACGTCATAGAGCTTATTCATCTCCATAAACTCGTCAAACTTGTCAGTACATATAACAACTGTCTTTGGCACAATGATTTGGGTTGTATCAAAATCAAAGAACTCAAGGTTACGCTTTGATACAACATCAAGAAACGCTAAGCCACGCCCCTTGCCTCCCATAGAGCCGTCTCCAATGCGGGCAAAGTTTGAATACATGTCATAAACATCTCTACTGAATGTGGCTACAACACCCTTATTCTTAACCCTACGATACATTACTATGGCATCAAAAACCTTTTTCCTAATGTAGTCAATATCTGAAATTGATGCAACCCGTATGTCTCTCAGATAATCAGCCAACGCAAACATAGCCCTTGAATACAGCCAGCGTGAAAGGTGGTTATGAGAAACATGATAATAGAGTGACTCAGCAGGTATCTTGTATATATTGTCCTGCAATTCCTTAAGATTGTGTATTACAGCAACGGTTTCTTTAGTATCGGGGTCAAGAAACTTAAAGTCTCCAAAACCAAAGTTTCTGGTGATTGCACTGTTAAGTTCAAGGTGAAAACGCTCTGAACTCTTATCAATGAAATGAGCCCTCAATACATCAGCAGCCCCCTTATTATTAAGTTCAGTAGAAGCAATTACAATAGGCAGAAAACTGTCAACTGACCTTATGTAGGTACATAGGTCAATGCCTGCACGCTCACAAATCTCACCGTCCTTTGGAAAACGTACATCAGTAACCAATCCCAAAATGTTTTTGGAATACTTATTATATATTTCAATGGCCTCTTCATAACTACGTGCAAGCAGAATTTTTGGTCTGCCACGCATACGCAGCATACGTTCATGGTCATTCAGAGCCTCAGTCATAAATGAGCGTGACTGAACAAACACATACTTATATAGATAAGGCAGAATAGTTGAATAGAAATGAGGTGAGTCCTCAACAAAAAGTATTGTCTGCACACCCACCGATGCTATATCATCATCAACATTCATCTTGTCCTCAATAAGCTTTACTATGGCAAGCATAAGGTCTGTCTCTCCAAGCCATGAAAACACATAGTCAATACCTGAAAAGTCCTTGTCATTGAACACCTTATTAAAGACCTCCTTTTGAAAAGTGGTAAGCAGCACAATAGGAACATGGCTGTTCTGAACCTTGCACTCCTTTGCCCATTCAAAAACATCACTGCTATCGCCGGTAGGCATAACAATGATAAGCTCAAAATTTTGGGTTTCAAAATACTCACGAGCCTCATCAACCGTAGGGGCAAGGGTAAAGCGTGGAGGGTATCTTAAGTTAAGAGCGGTATATTCATTAAATAGTTGCTCATCAATTCTGCCGTCCTCTTCAAGGGTGAATGAATCATATTTGCTTGCCACAAGCAGAATATTGTAGATACGCCTCTTCATTAGTTGAGCAAAAGAGGTGTCCTTCAAATAGAGATTCTTTAATATGCCACTCTGATTCATAACTACAAATGTATGAAATTTTATTGAACATATTGCAAAAAGACCCCGACAAAATGCCGAGGTCCTTCAACAATTATGAAAAATTTACAATTATTTGTAGAAATAGAAGTCACATCTACGGTTCTTGTACTCCCTTTGTGGTGGGTTAGGTAATTTACCCTTACCTGTCTTTGTAATTCTGTCTTGGCTGATACCGTATTTCTCAACAAGAGTTTTCTCAACTATATCAACACGGTTTTGACTTAACTTTAAGTTGTAGTCAGCCTTACCTGGGTAGTCACAGTAACCACGGAGTTCAACCTTCAATTCAGAATCCTCCTGAAGTTTCTTGGCAGCCTTCTCAATATTTTCTTTAGCATCGGTTGTAAGAGTGTACTTATCAAATGGGAAGTAAACTGACAAGTCATAGTCAATTCCAAAGTTCATAGCCTCCTTAATCTTTCTGATTTCCTCAGCACAAGTGTTGTCAGGCTTGATACTCTCACCCCAATAGTTTACAAATGAACCCTTAGGAGTGTTTGGCTCACGGTCACGGAAGTTTGGAACAGAGTCCCCATCATCATCAGGTGTGGTTGCGTGATAATGCTCAAGTGTATCCAATCTAACAAATACATGATGCTCAAGAGTATCTTCAATCATCTTAACTCTACGCTTCAGAGAATCAATTTGGTCTTGAAAATCCTTAGCCTTGCCACTCTGCATATTGTTAAACTCATACATTGAGATATTACGCATGTGACCGCCTTCTCTGCTCTTCTGTAGGAATTTTACACGAGCATTAATGGTGGCATAGAACTCACCGTCATTCATTGTTCCTTTTGTATAGTGCTCACCCTCATAGTTGTCCTTATTGCTGAAACGGTAGTAAGCGTTTATACCTATGGCAAAGCACTTTGTAATGTTGTACTCAACCTGTGTGCCTATAGGGAATGACATTGCACGACCTTCCTTAACATCCTTAGGCTGCATTGGTGATGGACCTTGGTCTCCGTCACGTTGTGTCTTGCTGTCATAGAATGTAAAGCCAAGACCACCATTAATATACCAAGCCCAACGCCAAGATTTTCTGTACTGACCAAAAAGGTTAAGCACATTCAAAGATCCCATAAGCTGAATGGTGTACATATTGCCACGGAAATAGTTCTTTCCGTAGTCTGTGGTGGCTGTATAACCCTGATACGGCATATATTGGAAGCCTAAGATAAGACCCCATGCAGGGTTAAATGAGTACTCAGCCTCAATACCTACAGTCCACATAATGTGCGAACTTGAAAGCAGCTGATTATACCTTTGTTGGGCATCACCGTCAAACTGAGATAGACCGCCGTTTACAGATAAAGACCAGTGTGAGTAGTCCTTGAACGGGTGCAGTATCTTGCCATCCTCATTTGTGGATACATTAACCGCTTCTGAGTTATCTGATTTATCTGCCTTATCGGCACTGTTTTCTTCTGCTGCAAATGCATAAACCGCAAACAGAGCAGCAAACATCAGAGTAAGAATTTTCTTCATAATTATGATTTTTTAATTTTCCTAACTACTATTAGGCGACAAAGTTAAGAAATATTTTGTTACTTGCAAAAAAATTATCAACAATTTTATATTTGAGATTCTTCGCTTCGCTCAGAATGACGGAGAACAGAGGTCAGAATGACGGAGAGCCGTTCCAAAAAGTGTGGCTGGAGTGGCATCAGTTATGACCACATTAATTAAGTCTCCAACCTTATTATTTTCCCTGTCAAACAGCACCACCTTGTTTTGTGATGTACGCCCGAACATTTGGTCAGCGGAGCGTTTTGAACGACCCTCAACCAGCACCTCAAACTGCTTGCCAATATCACGCCTGTTGCTCTCAAGTGAGAGTTCAAGCTGAAGGTCAATAGCCTCCTGAAGACGGCGTACCTTAACCTCTTCAGGCACATTGTCAGGCAAGTTTCTGCTGGCGTAAGTACCTTGACGCTCAGAGTATTTGAACATAAAGGCACTGTCAAAGGCAGCCTCTCGCATAAGGCTCAACGTTTGCTGGTGGTCTTCTTCCGTTTCACTATGAAAACCGGTAAACATATCGGTTGTTATGCCACAATCAGGTATTATGGAGCGTATCATTCTAACCTTTTCAAGATACCACTCACGCGTGTATTTGCGGTTCATCAACTGCAATATTCTGTTGCTTCCGCTCTGCACCGGCAGGTGTATATGCTTGCACAAGTTATGATGCTTTGCTATGACTTTTACCGTTTCTTCGCTCATATCCTTTGGGTGCGAAGTTGTAAACCTGATTCTGATTTCAGGCACTTCGCATGCCAATTTGTCAAGCAACATAGGGAAAGTAAGCCCCTCAAAATTGTATGAATTCACATTCTGACCAAGCAGCGTAACCTCTTTGTACCCTTTACTTTTAAGGTCAAGCACTTCACTAAGAATACTCTGATACTCACGGCTGCGTTCCCTGCCACGCGTGTACGGCACAATACAGTATGAGCAAAAATTATTGCACCCACGCATAATTGACACAAACCCCGATATTCCTGGTGCAATGCGTTTAGGAATCACATCCTTATAAGTTTCTGTAAGAGAAGGCTCCACATTTATTGCCTTATGCCCTTCCGATGCCTGTGCCACCAGGTTTGGCAAATCAAGGTAGCAGTCAGGACCAACAACCATATCCACCACCTTATTATATAGGAGTTCATCCTTCATACGCTCTGCCATACAACCTATGACACCTACAATAAGCCCCTTATGCCTCTTTTTCAATGACTGAAAATACTCCAGACGGCTGATTGCCTTTTTTTCAGCGTGGTCACGTATTGAACATGTGTTTATGAGAATGCAGTCTGCCTCTTCAATGTTGTCAGTCAGGTCATAGTCAGCAGTCTGCATGACCGCCGCCACCACTTCACTGTCAGCAAAGTTCATTTGGCATCCGTATGTCTCGATAAATAATTTCATTATTTATAAAGGAGAAAGGAGAAAGGAGAAAGGAGAGATGTTCCTCCCCTTGGGGGAGGTGTTAGGTGGGGGCTTTCTCATTTCTCATTTCTCATTTAACATTTAACATTCTCTTTATTACCGTCTGTGCAGACACAACTCTGTTTGCGGCTTCGGGGATGACTATACTGCGTTCACTCTCAATAACATCGTCAGTTACAATCATATTGCGGCGGACAGGCAGACAATGCATAAAGAAAGCGTTGTTTGTAAGCTTCATCTTCTCAGTATCAACCGTCCAATTCATATCCTTGCTCAAAATCTGACCATAGACACCGTCATTGTAGGCAGACCAATTCTTTGCATAGATGAAATCAGCACCCTCAAAAGCCTTACGCTGGTCATACTCAACCTTGGCGCCACGCACAAAATCGGGGCAAAGTTCATAGCCCTTAGGGTGAGTTATTACAAAATCAACATTTGCCTCATTCATAAAATCACAGAAAGAGTTAGGCACAGCCTGCGGCAGAGTCCTTGGATGCGGAGCCCATGTAAGCACAACCTTTGGACGCTCCTTCTCCTTATACTCCTCTATAGTAATAAGGTCAGCGAACGCCTGCAACGGATGACAAGTGGCAGATTCCATACTGAACACAGGCTTGCCTGAGTACTTAATAAACTGCTCCAGAATAACCTCATTATAGTCAAACTCCTTGCTCTCAAAACGGGCAAATGAACGCACACCAATAAGGTCACAGTAACTACCCATAACAGGAATAGCCTCAAGCAGATGTTCAGGCTTGTCGCCGTCCATAATAACACCACGTTCAGTCTCAAGTTTCCAAGCACCGGCATTTACATCAAGCACAATAGTGTTCATGCCAAGATTCATACCAGCCTTTTGTGTACTCAAACGTGTACGCAAACTTGAATTAAAGAAAACCATGAGCAAGGTTTTGTTCTTGCCCAATGTATCCCACTTGTAAGGATTTGCCTTAACCTCAAAGGCCTCCCTAAGAGCCTGATTCAAGTCACCGAGGTCTTTTGCATATTTATATACTTTCATATTTATTAAGCAGTAAAGGAGAAAGGAAAAAGGAGAAAGGAGAGATATTCCTCCCCTGGAGGGGAGGTTAGGAGGGGACCTCTCTCATTTCTCATTTCTCATTTCTCATTTGATTTTAGTTCTTTCCTAATTTTTCCCGCTATCTCTTCAAACTCCTCTTTAGATAGTTGCAACTTCTGCTTTTCAAAGTTCACATCCTTCTCGCTCTGCATAGGAATAAGATGAATGTGAGCATGAGGAACCTCAAGCCCAAGCACCACCTGTGCCACCTTTCTGCAAGGAAAAGCACGCTTTATGGCACCGGCAATAATCTTTGCAAAAATTTGCAAACCAGCCAAGTCCTCATCGCTGAGGTCAAAAATATAATCAACCTCCTGCTTAGGAATAACAAGAGTATGCCCCTTTTGAAGAGGGTTGATGTCAAGAAATGCAAAGAACTTATCAGTCTCTGCAACCTTATAGCAAGGAATCTCACCCGCTACTATTTTACTGAATATACTAGACATTTATTTACATATTTTTAAATGAGAAAGGAGAAAGGAAAAAGGAGAGATGTTCCTCCCCTGGAGGGGAGGTTAGGAGGGGACCTCTCTCATTTCTCATTTTTCATTTCTCATTTATTTACATTCCCACTTCCACTATCTCAAACTCAATTGTTCCTGACGGAGCAGTCACCTGCACCTTATCTCCCTTATGCTTACCAATAAGAGCCTTGGCAATAGGAGTACCCACGCTCATCTTTCCCTCACGCAAGTTAGCCTCAGCCTCCGATACAAGAGTGTACGTCATCTGCTGACCATTCTTCACATTCTTAATGGTAACCTTACTCAAAATCTGAATTTCACCCGATTTCAGATGGCTCTCATCAATGATACGCACATTAGTAACCATCTCCTTCATTTGAGCAATCTTAGCCTCAAGCAAGCCCTGAGCCTCACGAGCCGCATCATATTCAGCATTTTCAGAAAGGTCTCCCTTATCCCTTGCCTCAGCAATCTGACGAGAGATTTTAGGACGCTCCACACTTTCAAGTTGAGTGATTTCATCAATCAATTTCTTGTAACCCTCTTGGGTCATGTAAATTGTTTCTGCCATAATATAGTAAATTAAATTAGTAACAAAAAATAATAGAATCCCTCACAGGACCCTACAAACGTGCACTCAGCGGCTTTCACCCCAAAGCACACCACAAAGGTACAACTATTTTTTTATTCTACAACAATTTTCACCAAAAATTCCAACCAGATGTAAACCAATAAACACAACAAACTATAATCAATCCCTTAAAACAATATGCTCCTTACTGGGAAGTCTAAAAGAGAACACACTGACACCATCCTTATTAGAGAAGCAGAAATCACCTAATGTGATTACATCCATTCCAATTATCATATCAAAATCCATCTCACTCTCCAACACAACCAATTCTTTTATTATTAATCCATTAGGAAGTATAATCCCAATCTTATACAATTGAGTTTCTACATAACCACCAATACCTGAAATGCCACTCGTATCAAATGGTTTCAATCCCAACTCCTTAACTATTTTAGGAGAAATAATAGTATTTGTTGCACCTGTATCCCATACCGTATAATGTGCCGTAGTATGCATTTGAGGTAATTTAGAATCATCCGATTGCATAAACACCTCACACTCAGTTACAACTTCATTTGTAACTTGACCATATACATGAGTAAGAACGCTCATACATTTTTCGCAATATATGGATGACTTTCAATAGGTCTTATTGGTCTAGCCGATGTAACCTTACAAATATGACCTTTCTCTATTGGTTTTGCAGTAATTATTGTCACATCAATTTTGTCATTAGTGTTCATATTGTAGCTTTTTTATAATGATTTTCACCTGCAAAGATAAACACTATTTTTTCATTCTCCAAATCCATAAATCCCACTAATTCCCTAAAATTTAAGCAAATAGTATAAAAATTAAAGTGTCAAACCAGAGCAGAAGCACATATATTGTATCTTACAAATACAAAAACTAAACCATAATATGTTAAAATATTTAACACATTTTCACCAAAAATTCCAACCAGATGTAAACCAATAAACACAACAAACCACTGCAAGCCCTCAAGGGAGGGTGCAGTGGTTTGTTGTTAGTTGACAGTTGACAATTGACAGTTGACAAGGACTTTTCACTGTCCATAATCCACTGTCCACTATAAGGTTATTCCTTATCCCTGTTGCGAAGCACCTTTGCGGCACTGCCGGCAAGGCTTAGGATTAGCAAGATTGAGAGTCCGCCGTCAAGAGGGAGGGAGCCACCATCACAATCATTTATACACTGAAGATTACC
>JAZUKL010000051.1:0-29571 GCA_045643245.1 Candidatus Enterocola sp. | reverse complement strand
GTTAAGGTTATGGAGTGCAAGGCACCATACTCTTCCTACTTGGGTGACCTTGACCATCAGCAACTTGTTAATGTTACTGAAACACAAACAAAATTGGAGAAATATCCAGGTTTGAAATTCGGAGATGTTCTGAGTGCTAACAACAATGCAGGAAACTGGGAATAATTCAAACTCACAAAGACTGTCCATCTGCTTCTCAGCGGGTGGATTTTCTTTTTCTGTAGCAGGCAAGGAAAAGAGTATCGCTTTTCAAACTCCCGACACTCACTTTGCCCGTTCAATGGCAGTGTGTCTGTGCGAGCCTGATATATGGAAAGACTACTCAAATGTTACGGTTCAAATAGATGATGAACCCACTTCAATGATACCATCATCAGTATTCTCTGCTCAAGATTGTCAGAACATTATGAAATTCAACTATCCGTCATTGGATTTTAATAATTATACCATTGAGTTTCATAATATTGACGGATTTGACATTTCAAATATAATTGCAGTGGACAATGAACTGATGAGTTTTATTAAGGAGTACTTGCCATTTGCCAATATTACACACATATCATCAGCCCTTACAACAGCCGCCCTTAAATCAACAAGAACTGAAGACCGTCAGGAGTTGTGGATTAACATATCCGCAGGGGCAATGTATGTGGCACTTGCAAACAAAGGGGAACTTGTTTTCTCAAACCGATACAACATTACATCAGACACTGACATACTATATTGGTTAGCGGCAATATTCACACAGTTCAAACTTTCAGGACAAACCACTCCTCTTTTCATTGCCGGCAACATTTCATGTATGAACGCCATTAAAGAGCGTGTAGTGCATTGCAAGCAAGCCACATTATGAGAATCATATCAGGCACACATAAAGGACGCCGATTCAACCCTCCGTCTTCATTAAAGGCAAGACCAACAACTGATTTTGCCAAAGAGGGGCTGTTCAATGTGCTTGCAGGCAAAATAAGTTTTGACGGAATAACGGTTCTTGACCTGTTTTCCGGCACAGGAAGCATCAGTTATGAGTGTGCATCAAGAGGAGCATCATCTGTGTTCAGTATAGAGGCTGACTATCAAAATAGCCAATTCATAAAGAAAACGTCACAAGAGTTAGGGCTTGAAGTTATAAAAGTAATAAAAGGAGATGCCTTTAAGTTTATTTCAAACTGCGGCATAAAGTCTGACTTTATTTTTGCCGACCCTCCATACTCACTTGAAATGCTGCCTACAATCCCTGACAAAGTGTTCAGTGCAGGCATTCTTGCTGATGACGGATTGTTTGTTTTGGAGCATGGACGTGACAATTCCTTTACCACTCACCCCAATTTTGTTGAAGAACGCAACTACGGCAACGTTCACTTCAGTTTTTTCAAGTCCAAATAGATTGGCAGATGGTCAGAGTAGCCTCCAACGTAACGCCTGCCGTTGTATGTCCTGAAAGGCTTTGAACCTGAATATTTTGTATCGTCCTCCAAAAGAAAATCCTCATCAAAAATATGTGCATCGCCTTGCGTGGTGTGCAGTCCTTTTGATTTGTCAATCAACAAGTTACCCGACACTATAATTTGGTCAAGCATATTCCATTCACCCTGGTACTTGTAACTTCCCTTGCCTTGCTCCTGAAACAGCCAAAACATATTGTAGTAAAAATCACCATAAACATATCCACCATAATCCTCATCGTACGGTTTTAAGGCACCAAGCACTTTACTGATGCTGACATCGTCAGGGTAATCATTAAAATCACCCATAATTATTATGTTGGCATCGGCATGGGCATTTATTGAATCGGCTTTCTGACGTACCATACCCATAACACAATTACGCTTCCACTCCGTTTTTTCAGCACCGCCTATTCTTGAAGGAGTGTGGCAAAGGAAAAAGTGGACAGTATCAGATTTAAGCACAAGAGCCTTTACATAAAGAATGTCTCTTGACCTCATTGTCTTGTTCTTACAAAATGGTTTTATGGGAGCAGACTTCAAAATCTGAACACGTGACGGGTCATAGAGCAACGCAACATCAATACCTCTTGGGTCAAGGCTCTCATAGTGTACATACTTGTAACCACGCTTTTTTAACGGAGAGTACTTTGTAAGACCGTCCAACACATAGTCATTCTCCACTTCATACAGTCCTATAACGGCGGCACCTTCCCAACCTCCTGCGGCGGTTATAGCCTGTGACAGGTTCACCAATTTCCTTTGATACTTGTTATAATCCCAATAATGGTCTCCCTCAGGGGTGAAAGAAGCATCATTCTTAACGCTATCCTTCTTATAGTCAAACAGATTCTCAACATTATAGCTTAGCACACGGACAGTATTTCCGGCGTACAAAGACAATGAACCGAAGAATAATAAAAATATTGCAACAAGATGTTTCATGTTAAATGAGAAATGAGAAATGAGAAAATTAAAATATTTCTCCTTTCTCCTTTATTATTTAGTATAGCACCCAATATCCGTAACCTCTCTTGACAATCGGTTGACACCATCCAAATCTACGGGGAATGACTTGGATATTTGAGGGTCAGCGGCACCTATTGCCGGGGAGCCGTCTTGAAGATGAAAATCATATTTGTGAGGATTAGCGGATTTTACATCTTCACTCCACCCTTCATGTACAAACAACGGCGATTCATTTATTTTACAATTAACAAATTTGTCATCTACTTTACCTGCGGATTCCTTAACAAGACAGTTCTTAAACTGATATACGCACTGAGCCTCTTCCCCCTCTTTTTTAGAGAAGACAATTTCATCAGTGTAGCCTCCGTAGATTATGGTGTTGTAAAAATTGGCATTAACAGGCACCGATACGGAATCAAGCACGCTTGAAATCATTACAGACGGACACGTTCTTGAACCCCAAGTATAACTATACGAATTTGAGAATGTGCAGTGCGTAACATTAATATTGCCACCGTTTACTGACAATAAGTAGCCGCCCGCATCGTAGATAAGGGAATTTTCAATACTGATGTCAGCCTTAGCACCTTTAGTCCAAATAAGATTTCCGCTTGAATTAAACACCTTACTGTTCTTTATAAGAAGCGCTTTTTCAGCCGTTTGCAAAGAATCAAGCACAATGCCGAATGTTGCATTGCGGACATTTGCGTAATTCAACTCATTATTCCTGCTTGTTGAAGTCAGCCATATACCACCCCATTGAGATGAAGCGTTATCATAATTAAGAGGTGGATTTGTGTTCATAAAATCACTTCTATCCCCTCTCATTGTAACCTCCTTACCCAACGCTCCGCTCATAACCAATGTACCATCTACTTTCAACAATGCCTTATCGTGAAAATAGAGTGTGGCTCCGTCAGTAACCGTAAGTGTCTTGCCTTCAGCAACAACCAAAGTATCAAACACTAAAATAGGAAGATAACTTGTTATTACAGTATCTGAGTTGAATGTATGATTACGGAATCTCTTGGCATTTCTGCCGTATGCTGACAAATGAACCTGCTGTGCATTGCCGTTTGTCATAAAATCCAATGAGCCTTCAACCAAAAACGGTTGCTTATCATCATTAGGGTCAATATAAACCTGCACATACGCAACCATACTGTCATTGGCATTGATTGTAACATTCTGGAAATTACGACCTTTCATTCCGTCAAGGTTCAGCTCATATTGGTTCCCGTTTACAAGAATGCTTGACACTACCACCTTGTTTTTACATCGGTTGTAGATTTTAAGTTTTTTAGTGGTACTGCCTTTTGCCGTAAAAATAGTGTCAAACGATATGGTATCGGTGCTGAAAGAGAGTTTTATATCAGGCGAAGTGTTCACCTTGTCAGCCTCACACGATACCAACACCGCCAAAACAGACAGTACAAAAGCAATATTTTTGACAAAACGCAACATTTACTTTGCAAAGTTAAGCAAAAAACAACACTTTTTCAATCAAAATCACTATCTTTGTAAGTTAAGATATATGACAATCACTTTATGGCATCACTTGCATCCATAAAACAACCTATTCAGGACTCGTTTCTACTGTTCCAAAGCACCTACGATGAAATGCTTAGTTCAGTAAACCCTACACTTGGGCTTATGATGGAGCATATCAAGCAGACACAAGGGAAACAGATGAGACCAATATTGGTATTGCTCAGTGCAGGCATCTGTGGTGGCATAACACAATCAACCATAAACGCAGCAGTAGCACTTGAATTACTACACTCTGCAAGTCTTGTCCATGACGATGTGGTTGATGACAGCAATGAAAGGCGTGGAATGCTATCGGCAAAGGCAAAATTCAACAATAAGATAGCCATTCTTGGTGGAGATTTCATGCTTTCCACCGCTCTTATTGAAGCGGCTGAAACTGAAAACATTTCAGTAATAAAAACACTCTCTTCACTTGGCAAGCAACTCTCTGAGGGTGAGTTATATCAGATGGAGAACACAAAAGTGAGACTGTTTGATGAAAACGCCTATTTCAATGTAATAAAAAACAAGACAGCCGCACTGTTTGCAGCGTGTGCAAAAATAGGTTCAATATCATCAAACAACATTGACATTGAAAAAGAGTTGAAAATGGCATCTATAGGAGAACAAATTGGCATCTGCTTTCAAATCAAGGATGACATTTTTGATTTTATACCAACATCACAAACGGGAAAGCCGTCAGGCAAGGATTTACTTGAAGGGAAAATAACATTGCCTCTGATATATGTGTACAACAATTCTGACAATGCCGTAAAGTCATCAATTCTGTCTGCCATTGATGAGGTTGACGTAAACTATCTGCAAACATTAGCACTTGAAAAAGGTGGCATTGAATACGCAACAAAACGTCTTGAAAACATACAGAACAGGGCAATAGAGATGATTGAGGCATTTCCGCCATCTCAATACAGAAATGCACTTGTTGAATTTGTCAAATATGTAGCGGAAAGGAAAAACTAAAATTCTAAAATATGAAATTACTGGAGAACAAAGTGGCACTTATTACTGGTGCGGCAAGAGGAATAGGCAAAGCCATTGCTCTTAAGTTTGCTTCTGAAGGAGCCGACATAGCATTTACTGATTTGGTTATTGATGATATTGCAAAAAACACAGTTTCTGAGATAGAGGCATTGGGTGTCAAGGCAAAAGGTTATGCAAGTAATGCCGCAAAGTTTGATGAAGCACATGCTGTAATAGATGCTGTTCTTAATGATTTTGGCAAAATAGACATTCTTGTAAACAATGCAGGCATCACCAGAGACACTCTGATGCTAAGAATGACAGAGGAACAATGGGATGCTGTAATAACGGTAAACCTTAAATCAGCGTTTAACTTTATGCACGCCATTGCTCCTGTTATGATGAAACAGCGTAGCGGTTCAATAATCAGCATGTCATCTGTTGTTGGTGTTGGAGGCAACGCAGGACAGGCAAACTACGCAGCCTCAAAGGCAGGTCTGATAGGTCTTACCAAGTCAATGGCAAAGGAAATAGGTCCAAGAGGAGTAAGGGTTAATGCCATTGCTCCAGGATTCATAATTACTGACATGACTGCAAAACTTAGTGATGAAGTGCGTGAACAATGGGTAAAGACAATTCCTCTACGCCGTGGCGGAACTCCTGAAGATGTTGCCAATGTTGCAACTTTTCTTGCATCTGACCTTTCAACATACGTTACAGGGCAGGTGATACATGTCTGTGGCGGCATGAGTTAATTTCCATTTTCAATAGTCTTTTTCTTGAAAAACACTCAGTCATTTAGTACACTAAACTCCTTCCTGTTTTTCAAGAAAAATCCTCACTGAAAATGAAAATTTATCACAGTATTTTAAATATTTCGGAATCCTCCCAAACAGGTGCCTTCTCCCTATTGCTGGTGAGAGGGTATTTTTTTAGGGTGATGACTTTTGCCTCTTCTGTAGAATCTGCAAGGCGGTCAATTATTTTCCCGTTAAAGTCAACGGCTTGAGAGCCACCAATGTACTTTATCATGTTACCATCAATGCCAATACGGTTACACGATACCATATATGCCTGATTTTCTATGGCTCTTGCCTGTGTCAGCGTTTCAAGAATCTGCTGACGGCTGACAGGCCATTGGGTTACGCAAAACATTACGTCATATTCCAAGTTTTGGTTACGCAGCCAAACAGGGAATCGCAGGTCATAACATATAACAAGAGAGATGTTCCACCCTTTATAACTGAATATCAGGCGTTCCTTGCCTGGTGCAAAAAACTCCTTCTCCCAACCAAAAAACAAATGGTGTTTGTCATAATAATGGCTGGTACCGTCCGGCTCAATTGCAAAACCACGATTGTAGTACAGTCCGCCGTCCTCTGCAATATAACTTCCAACCACAAGTGAGTCAAAGCGTTTTGCCCAATCTTTTATGCGTAGAATGGTTTTTCCTGTAGTAGGCTCTGCAAGTTGCTGTGCATTACCGCTAAAACCTGTTGAAAACATTTCAGGAAGCAGAACCACATTAAAACTCTCACCTGAGTTTGCTATCAACTCTTCAAAATGATTTAAGTTGGCATCAATGTCTTCCCACTTGACATCTGCCTGAACCACAAGCACATTCAACTCTTCCAACTGCTGTTCCATTAATCAAGTCCAAGTGTAAATCTTTTAGGATGACATGCGTTCACCCCTTTGTAGTAGTTTTTTATTGCAACAATATCGGCTTCCTCATCATCGGTAGGCTTATATATGCCAAGTATTGAAATCTCCTTTTTCTTATAGTCCATACTTACTATAAGAATTGGCACTCCAGCCTTTTTTGCTATGTAATAGAAGCCTAACTTCCAATTAGGATTCCGCTTGCGTGTACCCTCTGGGGTTATTATAAGGTGTAACTCTCTTTTTTTGCGGAAAAGTTCAGAGAGTATGTCAGTCATTGAATTGTGTTTACTGCGGTCTATTCCTATGGCACCATGCTTACGCATAAATTTACCCAAAGGTGGTCTTGTCCACTCCTTTTTTATAAGGAATGACATCTTCAGCCCCAACGATGCGTACGCAAGTTTGCCTATAAAGAAATCAAGATTTGACGTGTGCGGAGCAACGCAAACCACAAGTTTCTTCAAAGGAGGAAACTCACCTTTGATTTTCCATCCAAAGGCTTTAAGCAAGAAACCGCAGAAATTGCTCATCGATTAAAGCTTGTCAATCTCTTCTGAAATTGCAATTACATCTTTATAAACGGCATCCCACAACTCTTTATAATATTTCTTGGCAAGTTTTTTATTCTCTTTGCCGTCAGTGTGGCTTGCTCTGTTTACAAAATCCATGAAATTGTCTGAAATTTTTGAAATGAGTGCATTAGCCTTCTCCTCATCTTTCTTTTTTGAGTTTGAAAAAGCGGCGTATGCCTCTAACATTAGGTCTGAATATAGGTAATTCAAATCCTTTTTTAATCCTCTTCTACTTGCCATAGTTGAAAAAAATTTATTTTACCCTACAAATATAGTAAAAATTCTGATTTCTGATTTCTCATTTCTCATTTATTTATTAACTTTGCGTTGATATGGCTACAATAAGATTAGAAAATATGCAATTCTACGCCCATCACGGGTGTTTTGAAGATGAGAGAAAAGTCGGCACTTATTTTAGTGTTGACCTTGATTTTACATACGATGCTGGCATTGCGGCGGAATCTGACAATATTGATGACGCTGTAAATTATGCAGAAGTATATAATGTGGTCAAGGAGCAGATGATGATTCCAAGCCATCTTATTGAAAATGTGGCACTAAGAATAAAGAAAGCGTTGCTTGAAAGATTCACTTCAATAAGCAACGCCACTGTTACCGTCTATAAACTTAACCCTCCCATTGGCGGTGACATTGAGAAGGTCAGCGTAACGCTATAATTTACCACTGAACTGACGTTTTGAGCGTTGAGGCATTCCCGCAGTGGTCATATACAGTAAGCGACACACTGTGTTTCTTTCCTGATTCAACCCTCTTTGGGTCAAAAGTATATGTTATGGCAAGACTTTTGGCATCGTAGTAGAAAGGTGCCCATTTACCGTCAATATACCCTTCAAACTTACCTATCTCACTTTCGTCATCAACAACTGAGAACTTTATTGTATCTGCCTTTTTTCCAAGATATTTTATTGTGGGCTTGGTCTGGTCTGTCAACACTCTATAAAAACCCAATGCCCTTGTGGTTCCAACCATCCAACCATTGTCATAAGAACCTTTAGAATAACTGTAATACCTTCCGTCTGTACTATAGCCTATATAATATTGGTTCTTATTGACAAGTGTGTCATTGGTCAACTTGATTTTTATGTCAGCATACTTTTGCAAAGGCACGGATGAGTAGTGAACCTGATGTATATTTGAGCAGGCATTAGGATTTACCTTACATTTGTATTTGAAATACAATGTGTTATACAGAGAACCTTTAGGCAGATTAAAGTAAAAATCATCTTCGATAATACTATTACTGAAATTCCACATAAAATATCTGCCTCCGTTAAACGCTGAAACAACAGGGATAACAGTACTGTCTCCTCTGATTGTAAAATTAAAGGTTGACACATTGTTTCTGTAGTCAGTAATTGTCAGTTTAACCTTATAATCCCTGTTTTCATTAATCAACAGATAACCTCCGTCAGTCTGTTCTCTAATATACTCCATACATGGATTGTCAGGCAAATAGGTTTTCATAACCATACCCCTGCCCTTTCTCCACAGTTCATAATCAATGAAAGAGTTTATGTATCTTGTGCTGTCAAAACTGAATTGTTCAATATTGTACGAGAATTTGGTTTTCCCATCAACCTCCATTTTCAATGCGTGAACGCCATAAATATTTGCCGTACCTGTCATATATTCATTTGCCTTTACACCGATACCAATTCTACCGTATGCCTTAACAGGTGTCTTAAGTTGTTCCATTGAATAATCTTTTGTCATTGCACCACCGTCAACAACACCCTCACCAGGTACAGGAGTAATAAAAATTCTATGGAAACGTGGAGATGTCGTATCCTTTATATGGTAAAAGCGTTGTGCGTCCATCACCGCCTCACTATACATATCCCTTATTTCAAAATGCAGATGAGGACCACCTGACGAGCCACTATTTCCACTTGTGGCAATTCTGTCTCCCTTTTTTACAGGACAGGCATCGGGCTCCAAAAAAAAGTCAACATCGAATCTTTGTTCCGCATACTGTCTTTCCTTTAAGATGGAATCAAGTTCAGGCTCAAAATAGTGGAGGTGTCCATATACTGAAGTAAGTCCTATTTCAGGATGGTTTACATACAGACAGTTTCCGTATCCCGTGGCGGAAACACTGATTCTTGACACATAACCGTCATATACTGAATATACAGGTTGTCCTACTTTCTGCTGCGTCTTCATATCAAGCCCTGAATGGAAATGATTAGGTCTTAACTCTCCGAAATTAGCGGACAACTCAAGTGGCAAATCCATTGGCTGACGCAACTGAAACGCACCAGCAGATACTGCTAACAACGCAATTAGAGTAATTAGAATACACTTTTTCATTGTTTTTACAATAATTTTTTACGAAACACAAAAATACAAAAAATTCCCGAAAACTTAATGTTTCGGGAACTTTTTATATAAAATTCTAATTTCCTCTGCTCTCCTAGTCTTTCCGCCGAATATTCACTTTAATAATTTTTAGTGAGCAAATTTCTAATTTCCTCTGAGGGAGTTTAGTGGGCTAAATGACCGAAGAGAAATTAGAAAGATGCCTCTAAAAATATTAAAGATTGGAATTTGCTCGTTGAGCTGCCGAGTAGTTTATCTTCAGAGCATACGCCCTACGCAGCGCCTGCTTAATATCAGTAACAATACCCATCTTACAATCCTTGTCTATTTTAAGAGACACTGTAAGAAGGTCTTGGTCTGACTCAGGCATAGCGGAACGCTCAGAAACTATGTAGTTCTCAATTTGAGCGACTTCAGCAAACGCATCATCAAGTTGGATACGAGGCTCGGAACCGTATTGTGAACGGTATCTTGGCAATGGTTGTCCAACATAAATGAAACGTACCAACGTCTTCTTTTCCAACGATGAAAGTTCTGTTGCTTCAGGAGCCTTAATACCTACCTTGTAGTCAACCTCCTTCATAGATGTTGAAATCATAAAGAAGAAGAGCAACATGAATATGATATCAGGCAAGGATGCCGTGCTAATAGCAGGTATATCCTTTGATTTTGATTCTCTAAATCTACTCATTACTTCTTTCCTCCATAGTTTTTAGGCTCTGCTTCAGATATCTTTTGAGGGTATACCTTTTGTACAGCCTTTTGTTCATCCTCATTCAACTCATCGTAATTCTTTGCCCATTTCTGCTGTGCAAGGTCATTACGCAATTCATTGTATGCGGCAACAAGCTCATTTTGAACTTCTATATACTTTGAATATGATGTTCCACGGTCATTTTGAAGTGATATTACATGGTCCTTTGTAATCATTACGGTTCCAAAGTAATCAACTTCAACAGGTGCCTTTTCAGGCAGATTCGGGTCATCATTTGCATTAAGAATAAACTCCTTTGCCTTTTCTTTAAGGTTCTTGACATCTGTATATTCATTTTGAACCAACAATTGGTTCTCTGAATTTATCAGCACAACAAACACATTACGTTCCTTTACCTTAAGGTCTTCTGTTTTTTGGTCAGCAGGAACCGGTGGCGGCAGACGGCGGGACAAACCCTTATTGACTGCCATTGTTGTGGTCATTAGGAAGAACACCAAAAGCAAGAAGGCTATATCAGCCGTAGAGCTGGAGTTTATCTCAGGCACTTTTCTCTTACTCATAATTCTTCTGTTTATTTAATTTTTTTAGCAAAGCCACCAAACACTACACCCAATGCAGCAATAATAAGTAAAGCATACATAGTGTAAAGTTCCATATCCACCATTTTAAGGGTTCCTTTTGAAACCTCTTCTTCAAGACCAAGTACATTTACAGCCTCTCCACTTGCACATAAGTAGGAAAGAACCATAATAAGTACCAATGCACCAACCCCTATCACTGATTTAAGGGCACTCTTTGGATTTTTCTGATAATCCAACGCTATGTTATAGATAGCCGCAATAATTACAAGCAGTGCCGCGATGCCTACGTATGCATACATAAGACCCATCAGCAAACCTGTAAATACAGGCTCCACATACTCTGCACTGTCATCAACATTACCGCCAAAGAAGAACAGGCAGGCAATTACAATGGCAACTCCAAAGAGTATGAGCATAGCAATTTTAGAAATCTTGTTTTCCATAATATATCTCCCCTAAATTACTTCTTAACGAATTTTGCCATTAGAATATCAAGCATAGAGATTGAAGAATCCTCCAAATCTCCAACCAAAGCCTCAATACGGGCAAGAATGTAGTTGTAGAACAATTGAAGAATAATAGCAACAATAAGACCGGCAACTGTTGTGATAAGAGCAACCTTAATACCGCCTGCAACAATAGTAGCGGAAATATCACCAGCCTGTTGAATACGGTCAAATGCC
Source organism: Candidatus Enterocola sp. (assembly GCA_045643245.1). GTDB lineage: Bacteria > Bacteroidota > Bacteroidia > Bacteroidales > Paludibacteraceae > Enterocola. The sequence goes on along the minus strand of JAZUKL010000051.1, from coordinate 18,090 downwards.
TCAATCATACCAATTACAGTACCCATGAATCCCAACATAGGAGCAAGACCAATGAAAAGACCTACCCAAGAAAGATTCCTCTCAAGAAGACTTGATTGAACGCTGCCGTATGCAACTATTGATTTCTCAGCCATATCAATGCCGTCATCAATACGCATAAGTCCTTGATAGAACACTGCTGCCACAGGGCCTCTTGTATTACGGCAAATCTCCTTTGCAGCCTCAACGCCTTGTTCATTAAGAGCTTTTTCTACGTCAGCAAGAAGTTTCTTTGAATCTGTTGTGGCAAGACTCAAGTAAATGATACGCTCAATAGCAATTGCAAGACCAAGAATCAAGCAGATGGCAACTGAGCTCATGAAGCCTGCACCACCTTCAATGAATTTTGTCTTAAGAGCCTGATGAAGACCTTGTTCTGCTTCAACGGCTTCCGCTTCAACTGCTTCTTCTGCCGATGGAGCCTCTACTGCAACTTGTTCTATTTGTGCAGCCTCATCTTGTGCTGCTTCATCCTGAGCATAAACGCTCATTACACTTACACTAGCGATAAACGCTAATACTGCAAATAACTTTTTCATACTTTTGTTTTTAAAATTAATATTAAATTGTTTATAAAATTCTATCAGTGCCAATTACTGCGGAGAAAGCGGGATTCGAACCCGCGATACGCTTTAGGCGTATACACGCTTTCCAGGCGTGCCTCTTCAACCACTCGAGCATCTCTCCCAGTCCACTTCTAATCGGGTGCAAGTTACAAAATTTAATGCAATGGACAAAGATTTTAGCCTATTTTTTTCAATAAATGCCTAAAAAAATAGTTTTTCAGCGTTTTTTGAGGTGATTTCACCCACTTGTTCGGCAGTTACAGAGTAAATTTGAGCCAATTTTCCCGCTACAAAAGGAAGGAAAGAGGGCTCATTTCTCTTACCTCTCATAGGCACTGGAGCAAGATACGGACAATCCGTTTCAAGAAGAATCCTGTCAAGCGGAATTTCAGAAAGACGTTCAGTGAATTTTGCATTCTTAAATGTAGAAACACCACCTATGCCAAAATAGAAATCACCAAGCGACATCATGGTACGGGCATTTTCAGGAGCCCCTGAAAAGCAATGCAAAACCCCGTGCAGTTTGTTTTTGTCAAATTCCCTTAAAATATTGACCGTAGGTTGGAATGCATCTCTGGCATGTATTGCTATAGGCAATCCCATTTCAACCGCCGATGCCACCTGATGTCTGAAAACAATCTCCTGCTCCGCCTGTGTGGTCTTGTCCCAATACAAATCAATACCCACCTCACCCACTGCAATGAATTTTCCGCTGTGTATCTCTCTGTCAAAAGCGTCAAGTTCCTCTTTATAAGAGGCATTGACCTCCTGTGGATGTACACCCACCATTGTGTAGCAGAAACCGAGATACTTTGATTCAAGTGCCTTAAGTTTCTCTATGTCACGCATTGTAACGCTTGCAAGCAGTACTTTTTCAACACCTGCCTGCTTTGCTCTCAAAATAACTTCATCCAAATCCTCTGCATACTGAGGGTCGTCAAGATGGGCGTGGGTCTCAATTATTCGCATAATAGTGAATAGTGAATAAAGAATAAAGAATAGTTATAAATCGTGGAATCGGTGAATCGGTGAATCGGTGAATCGGTGAATCGGTGAATCGAATCACCAATAACTTTCAATTTTCAATTAATAATTAGTTCACGAAGTGAACTGATAATATATGTGGGTTGGAATGGTAACGGCTCTCCGTTATAGTGTGGTGCATAATATACTTGGTCTATACCAGCGTTATATGCACCTGCAATATCGGCGGTAAAATTATCACCTACCACAAGGCTTTCAACCTTGCGGGCATTTGAACTCTTTAACATATAGTCAAAGAAAGCCCGTTGCGGTTTATGCTCCTTTATATCCTCACTTAAAAATATCTTGGTAAAATAATCCTTCAATCCTGAGCGTTCAATCTTCAGATGCTGAACACAACTGAATCCGTTTGAAATGACATACAGTTTGCAACCCTTACTCTTAAAGTATTCCAGCACCTCTTCTGCACCGTCATTCAGGACAGTCTGCTTAGCAAGCAGATCCAAATAATCAGTCTTAAGGGCTTGTATCTGCACTTTTGCATCATCGGGAGAGGCGCCTATTAAGCGAAAAGGATACTCAAAACGTTCCGTTTCAAGAAACTCACGTTTTATTTTACCCAAAGCGTAATCCTCCCACAACTCCGCATTCTTACCTTTATATATAGTATGAAAAGTTTTGAAGTCAGGAAAGAACTTTTCAAAATCATAATCGTGAAACAGCACGCTAAGTGCCTTTTCTGAATTTACTGAAAAGTTCCACAGCGTGCTGTCCCAATCAAAAAATATGTGTCTATACCTATTAATCAACCTTTATGATAAGATATTTTGATACGCTCCAAAAATCTGTAGCGTTCTTAATTACAAGTACATATTGTCTGTTCTCATCTCTTTCAAGAACGTATGAGGTGGCAGGGTGCTTTGTAATGATTTTTGCACTTTTTGAGTGTGTAGGAATCATTTCAACGTCACGAATGTCAATTGCAGTAAACAGGCTTGAGCGGAATGATGAGCTCATTTTCTTGGCATCTATATTGTTATCCCTCAAAGTCTTTTTATCAGCAAGCATAAAGTAACCACGATGCAAATCCTTGTCCTGCTCTTCTATTGTGCGTGACTGACGCTCCATTTCATCAGCAAGCAGACGAGCCTGTTCCTCCATAAGTCTGTTCTCAACCATAAGGCTGTCAATTTGGATGTTTTTTCTTGTAAGTGTCTGTTGCAACTCTTCAATTTCAGCACTCTTCTGCTCTAATTGAGCAGTAAGTTTGGCAATTGACTTCTTGAGTTGTATAGATTGAATATTTCCGTTCTGCACCTTTTTCTCCAATTCCTCAATCTTTGCCTTATTCTCAGCAAGAATTGTGTTAATGGTATAGAAGTTGTCAGCCATACGCTGCTTTACCTCATTTGAAGGCATACCGTCAGTACCTGCCTTTATATTGATATAGTTCTCACTCTCCCTGATTTGGGCAAAACCTGAATCCACATCTTGAATAATTGAAATGTAATCATCCAATTCTGCAATAGTTTTCTCTTGAGCGGCCTTAATTGAGTCTCTCTCATATGCCACCTGCTTGTAGGCACTTGTCTGTTCCGCAAGTTTGTTGCAAGAACACAATGCAATCATAATTGCACCTAATAAAATTGAATTCCTTTTCATAAAATTTTATAATATTAATAATTAGTTCTCTCCTTTCTCCTTTCTCATTTCTCATTTCTCATTTATAAATATCCTCCACGCCTCTTTTGCCTGTCCTGTAAACATTTCCCAACCATTCTTTATTGACGCTCCCTTCAGTTCCGCCTGCTGGAGGAACAATGTGCGTATCGGGTTATAGATTACGTCATAAACCACATGATTAGGCGTTATTGACTCATACGGAATGTCAGGACACTTGGTAACTGCCGGAAAACTGCCCACAGGCGTTGCGTTTATTATTATTGTATGTTCCTTAATTACATTGTCTGTAATATCTTCATACCTCAATGCACCCTCTTGAGTTCTGGACACCAAAGTTACATCAATTCCCATTCTTTTCAAAGCAAAAACAATAGATTTTGAAGCACCGCCTGTTCCAAGCACCAACGCCTTCTTGTCAGATGGCTTAAGCATTGGCTCCAAAGAATTTTTGAAACCTATCCAATCTGTATTGTAGCCTGTGAGAACAGGTTTGCCGTCATCCCAACTTACCTTTACCGTATTGACAGCCCCTATCTCCTTTGCTACGGGGTCAATATTGTCAAGATATTCAATAACACTCTCCTTAAATGGTATGGTTACGTTAAATCCGTGAAGATTATGGTTGGCGTTCAAAAATGACGGCAACTCCTTTATGGTACGCAACTCTTTGGCATCGTAGAAGTGAGATGTCATACCCTTTTCCTTGAAAATATCATTCCAATATGTTTTGGAATAGGATTGGGCAAGCGGATTACCTATCACCGCAAACAGTTTACTGATTATTGGTCTTGGCATTTTTCCTCCTTTTTAACAACTGTTTTACAACTATATACGCTATTGCAAGCACAAACAGAACAATCAGCACTATTGAAAGTTCATGACTGTACTGCTCTATCAAATCCTTTTGACCATGAGCAAGATACCCAAGTAGTGCAAGCACTGAATTCCAGATGAACGCCCCTAAGAATGTAAACAGGCTGAAACTCCAGAAATTCATTCTTGCAAGCCCTGCAGGTATTGAAATAAGTTGCCTGATAGCAGGAATGAACCTGCCTACAAAAGTTGAGACATTACCGTTCTCAACAAAATATTTCTCCGCCTTCTCAACCCCATCTTTGTCAATAAGCAGTACATGCGCCACCTTTGTATCGGCAAACTTATATATAATGGGTCTTCCAAGCCAAAGGGCAAGAAAATAGTTGATGTATGCCCCTATCAATGCCCCTATAGTACCAAAAAGCACAACCAAAAATATATTCAGGTCACTTGTCTCTTCCGATGCTATATAAGCCGCAGGTGGTATCACAACCTCTGACGGGAAAGGGATAAATGAGCTTTCAACCGCCATCAACGCCATTATTGAACCGTAGTTTGTATTACGGTCATACCAAGCAATCACCTTTTGCAGCAAAGTTTGGTCTGTTGAGAGTTGAGAGTTGGCAGTTGACAGTTGACAATTATCATTTGAATCCGCTTTTACAACACTCAACGGCAGAATAGTAAAAATTATCAATAGAAATATGTGTTTTTTCATAACAGTTGTTTTACTTGTTCAAGAATTTTAGAGTTGTCATGCCCATATTCAGCATACACTTTTTCCAAAGAAGGGTCTTCTGAAAGAGCCTGCATCAAATAATATTTTGCATTTTTCTCATCATTCATTTCAGTGTATGCAATAGCAAGATACATAGACACAATTGCCAGCTTTGAATTATACTTTCTTGCTGACATAAGGCAACGCACAGCCTCTTCATACTCTCCAAACATAATATATGAGAACCCTAACCTTGCCAGCACCTCAGGCTGTTCAGGCTTTATGTCAAGTGACTTGGTGTGTGCCGTTACGCTGTGCCACCACATTTCAAGCAGGAAACAGCAGTCTCCAAGCGTTGACCAATAAAGAGCATCGCCATCATCTTCATTCACCGCTCTTCTAAACCAAAACAATGCCAAATTTGCGGCATTTGCATCGTTGTCAATATTCATAAAATATGACATTCCATATCCATACAAAGCCTCAGCATTATCAGCATCAATATCAAGTGCCTTACCAAAATAAGTTCTGGCATCAGCGTAGCGTTTTGAATAGTTAAGCAGATTGCCAATCTTAATAAACAACTGAACATCAGGCTCTTCATTATCAATTGCCTTTATAAGGCACTGTGCCGCCTTTTCATTGTTGCCAGCCTCAAACAGACAGTTGCCCATTGCCTGCCACGATTCCTTTTTCCCGTCATTAATTGAGGTTGCATAGTCAAACGCCTTTATCGCCTCCGCATTGTTGCCGTCAAAATGGTGCAGATATCCAAGTTTGTGCCACAAATTGGCATTATACGGGTCAATATCTATGGCTTTCTCACATATTTTTATGGCATGCTTGAAATCTCTTTCTTCTTTTATATAGCACTCAATCAGAGTCTCCATAAAGGAAATCTCATTAGGAAACAGTTTCAGACACCTGTTCATAAATTGCTCTGTTTCATCATATAACGCACACTGAAACAATACACTTGCAATTATGTTGGCTGACGATACCGCCTCTTTCCCACTTACACCTTCCACCCATTTATGGAAAGACCTTATATCCTTGTCAATCTCAGCCATACAGCCTTTCTCTGCATGGATTCTTACAGCCATAACCTTTACGGCAAGTTCATCCGATGCTGATTTCAGCATACCGCTTTTCTGCATTGATACAACAAGTTTCTCAGCATGCTTGAAATCCCCTGCCACAATATACATTCTGATACTCTCCAATACCAAAGACATGTCATGGGGGTATGTTGCCAACCCCTTATTCAACACCTCAAATACCTTTTCAAGTTGCAACTCAGTTTCAAACCAATCTGCAATATTAAAGAACTCCTCCGCGTCAAAATAGCCGTCAGGATTATCTTGGTATCTTCTTACTTCATCAGGTACACTATTTTCCTTATTGTTTCCGCTCATCCTCACTCTTTATCGGTTTTTTAGGGAACGCACCCTTGCCAACAAGTTCCGCTCCGCTTTTACCCTCTATGATGAAATGTGTATAATAAGAAATCATAATTGTAGTTACAGGCAACGCAATAATCATACCCAACACCCCAAGAAGAGAACCCCAAATTGAAAGAGCAAGCAATATGACTGCCGGTTTCAGACCTGTGGCATGCCCCATAATTTTTGGGGTAAGCACAAAATCAATTATCAACTGAACAATACAGAACACACCTATTATACCAAGCAACAGAGGCCAGAAATGTATATCTTCATATTGGGCTGACTGAACCAACGCCACAATAATAGGAGGAATCAGACCCAATGTATGCAAGTAAGGCACCATATTCAAAAGACCTACAAATAGTCCCATTGTAATACCCATAGGCAGTCCTAATATCTTAAAGCCTATGGCAAACAGACACCCCACAATCAGTGATATAAGTGCCTGTTTTCTGAAGTAGATGTTCATTCCCGATGCCAAATCGTGAAAAATCTGATGAGTTATGCCTCTATACTTTTCAGGAACCATATTCTGCCACGATACAGACATACTGTCAAAATCCATAAGTATGAAGAATATGTACAGCACCACTATGAACATTACCACCAATCCGGCAATATATTCAAATGATGACTCCAAAAAATTATACGCTGACGGCAATGCCTTTTTTAGAATCTCATCTTTGTTTGACTTCAAAGTGTTAAGCACACTCTCCATCCAATCTTGTGTTTGCGGAGATACATTGTACTGATAGTCATTATTCACATAATTGTCAACCATGCGTTCAACAATGGCAGCCTCTTTTGTTATTGAAGAGGCAAATATTGTCATGCCACCCACTACAATGCCTAATAGCAAAATAATTGTAATTATTACACACAATGCCCTATTCTTTAACCTACACTTATACTGAAAAAAATCAACAAAAGGATTCAGCATATACGCAATAAGCCAGGCGGCAAAGAACGGCAACAGCACACCACTAAGCCTTGCCACTATAAGAATTATGGCAGTAATAATGAGCAGTCCGCCCACAATTCGCACTGTTTTGTCAAAAGTTATTGGTCCGTTAAACATAAAACATGTATCTTTATCAGTTGCTTTGCATTTTTGCAAATATAATTATAACTTTGCAAAGTTAAAAAATCTTTGGGAGTTTTGAAAATATGGAAACAACAGAAATAATAAAAGATATAAACATACAGATTCAAGCCGTTGAGAGGGAACTCAGTGAACTGAAAAAATTGGTTTCCACGCTTGAGTCTCAATCTTATAAACAAGTTATAGAGCCTGTTACTATTGCAGAACCTGTTAAGGTTGCAGAGCCTGTTAAGGTTGATGAGCCTGTTGCAGAACAGCACCATATTGACGGACGTCTTATTGCTGACTTGCATAAGGCTATAGGGCTTAATGACCGTATCCGTTTTCAACGTGAACTTTTCCACGGTGATGCCGGACTTATGAACGCCACCGTTGATTTTCTAAACGCAGTATCCTCATACACTGAGGCAATAAGATACCTTGATGAGAACTTTGATTGGAAAGACGATGACGATACGGTAATCTATTTTAAGGAGATACTTAAACGCAAAGCGTATAATGCCTAAATTATTTATAGTTCCAACACCGGTAGGAAATCTTGATGACATGACAATGCGTGCCATTCAAGTGTTAAAGGATGTGGATTTCATACTTGCCGAAGACACACGCACCAGCAGTGTGCTTCTAAAGCATTTTGACATTCACACCACACTTTTTGCCCACCACAAATATAATGAGCATCAGAGCCTTGAGAGCGTAATGGATAGGCTTAAAGGCGGTCAGACTGCCGCCGTTATCTCCGATGCCGGCACACCTGGCTTGTCAGACCCAGGTTTTCTTATTGTGCGTGAGTGTGTAAGAAACGGCATAGAGGTGGAGTGTCTGCCCGGTGCAACAGCAGCAATACCTGCCCTTGTAAACTCAGGACTGCCAATGGACCGTTTCTGTTTTGAGGGATTCCTGCCTCAGAAAAAGGGAAGGCAGACACGCCTGAATGAACTTGCTACAGAGCCACGCACTATGGTCTTCTACGAATCTCCGTACAGGGTACTTAAAACATTAACGCAGTTTGCGGAGGTGTTTGGTGCAGAGAGGGAGGCATCGGTAAGCCGTGAAATCTCCAAAATCCACAATGAGACCATCTACGGCACCATCGCAGAACTAATAGACCACTTCAAAACCACCGAACCCAAAGGGGAGTTTGTGATAGTGGTTAAAGGGCTTGATTGATTCCAACGCCAAACAAGGCAAAGTCATATTTGGTGGGGTCTGAGGGGTCAAATGTGCGGAGGGCGGAGGTTACTTCCTCTACTGCTTTCCAATCGCTCTGCTTGCGAAAGAGCAAGCCTAACTGACGGCTTATATTGCCACTGTGGACATCGAGTGGAAGATACAGGGCAGATGTGGGAATTTTACGCCAAAGACCAAAATCCACACCGCCATCATCATGGCGTACCATCCAACGCAGATACATACACAGACGCTTGCAGGCGGCACCCTTGTCTATTGAAGATATATGCTTATCAGCATGAGGGTTATGCTCTGCACTTAAAAATTCTGTTCTGAATAGGAAAAGCACACGGCGAATATCGCCTGTTTCAGTATATTTTTGTTCAAAGAAGTTTCCTAAAGAGCCGTATCCTGCACACACCGCCCGCATCATAAGTACAAACGCCTTGAAATCCTCTCCACTGAATGTGCGATGAACAAATGTGGCAAGAGACTCTATCTCATTACTGCTTGCCTCTGTTACAAACCTGTATGGCTCACGCCCCATATAGTCCATCATACGGTTTGCACTCTTTACTATGGCTTTGCGATTGCCCCACGCTATGGTGGAAGCAAAAAATCCGCTGACCTCTATATCCTCCTTACGGCTAAAACTGTGTGGTATGCTTATGGGGTCAGGCTCTATGAAATCTGGGGTATTGTACTTAAAATACAGATTATCAAGCAATTCCTTTAACTCATTCTGTTCCATAGATGTTTGCAGAAAATCAAGCGTCAAAAGTTAGAGGCTCAGGGCATCGGGTTATAAAATTAGAACCGTCATAGACAACCTTGCCGTTTACTATTGTCATAGCCACTGAAGAGTCAAACTCTGTATCTTCATACGGTGTCCAACCACATTTTGAAAGCACCTTTGAAGAGTTTACAACCATCTTTTTACCTCTGTTTATCAGGGTTAAGTCTGCTTTGTAGCCCTCTCTGATAAATCCCCTATCCTTTATGCGGAAGATTTGTGCCGGATTGTGACACATCTTATCCACCAAATTCTCTATTGTCAGAAATCCCTTATCTACAAGGTTTATCATTGCCTGTAGTGAGAATTGCACAGAGGGCATACCCGATGCGGCACTAAACAAGAACCCCTCTTTATCTGAAAGCAAATGCGGAGCGTGGTCTGTGCCAATGGTGTCAATACGGTTTGATGACAGTTCACGCAACAATGATTTCTTGTCAGCAAGCGATTTTATTGCAGGGTTGCATTTTATTCTTGCACCAAGTCTTTTGTAGTCCAAATCACAGAAATAGAGGTAGTGCGGACAAGTCTCTGCCGTAATGTTTTTATCCGTTACAGGCTTGTCTGAAAAAAGTTCAAGTTCCTTTTCAGTGCTTACATGAGCCACGTGAAGCCTTGTGCCATACTTTTTAGCAAGACTTACTGCATAAAATGAAGCCTTGAAACAAGCCTCAGCACTCCTTACCTCAGGGTGACACTCAATAGGCACCTTATCTCCGTAAAGTTTCAGGTAATGCTCCTTGTTTTTAGCGATGACTGCCTCATCTTCTGCATGAACCATAATAAGGGCAGGCACATCTCTGAAAATTTGTTCCAGCGTACCGCCATCAGATACCAGCATACCGCCCGTAGATGAGCCAAGAAACAGTTTTACTCCGCAAATCTTAGAGTAATCAGCACTTTTCAACTCCTCTAAATTATTGTTTGTGGCACCTATAAAAAAGCCGTAGTTGCAATAGGATTTGACGGCAGCCATATCCATTTTATTCTGCCAAGCCTCAACCGATGTGGTCTGAGGCTTTGTATTAGGCATATCAAGAACAGAGGTTACACCACCTGCCACTGCGGCACGGCTCTCCGTCTCAAAATCAGCCTTATCAGGAAATCCAGGGTCACGGAAATGCACATGAGTGTCTATTACGCCAGGAATAAGTGTAAGTCCTGTGGCATCAATGACAGAACTTGTATCACAATGTGGTACAGGTTCATTACTGCGGAACACACGTTTAATAGTATCGTTGTCAATAAGGAGAGAGCCATAAAACGCCTCACCCTCATTTACAATATGTGCGTTCTTAATTAAAATCATCTCTTTTGAGGATACTTTCTGCCTATACTGCCAAGTTTCAACTTAATGACACCAAGCAGAGCCTCTGAGAATATTCCGCCACTCATTTTTGACGTACCCAACTCTCTGTTTACAAAGACAATAGGTACCTCCTTTATTGTAAAGCCACACTTGTAAGCAGTAAATTTCATCTCTATTTGGAATGCGTAGCCCACAAATCTGATTTTATCAAGTTCAATAGTTTCAAGCACCTCACGGCGGTAACACTTGAATCCGGCAGTGGTATCGGCAATAGGAAGTCCCGTTACAAACCTTACATACTTTGATGCAAAGTAAGACATCAGCACCCTACCCATAGGCCAATTCACCACGTTTACACCCGATACATAACGTGAGCCTATGGCAACATCGGCGCCGCCTGTTGTACAGGCATCGTAGAGTTTAAGAAGGTCATTAGGATTATGAGAGAAATCAGCGTCCATTTCAAAAACAAACCCATAATCACGCTCAAGAGCCCACTTGAAACCTGCAAGATATGCACGCCCAAGACCTTGCTTACCAGCCCTCTCCATAATATACAAAGAGTCAGCAAACTCCTTTTGCAGCCCCTTTACTATGGAAGCCGTACCATCAGGAGAGCCGTCATCTATAACAAGAATATCAAACTTTTTAGGAAGTGCAAACACCACTCTAATGATGTTCTCTATATTCTCCTTCTCATTATACGTTGGTATCAAAACTACTGAATCAGACATAACCGCTTCTTTTTACTACACCGCAAATTTAATAAAAATTTTATTTCATATAACAACTTTCAGCAAAAAAGCGTAACTTTACCCCTGCAATTGTGGGGGCCATATGAATATTGCAGAGTTTCAGGAAGTATTGAAGGACAACCCCATTCTAACTCAGGTTAAATGGTGGACAGAAGGCAGACAGAAGAGTCTTTTTATGAAAGGATTTCTTGGTTCCGCCCCGGCAATGTTTCTCCATAACGTAGGATACGGGCAAAAAAAGAGTGCCGTATTTGTGCTTAGAGATGAGGAGGAGGCAGGCTACTTTTTTAATGACCTTCAACAGTACGATACCGCAGGCAGAGTATTCTTTTTCCCCTCATCATATAAAAAGAGTATCCGCAGCGGAGCGATAAAAGACTCAGCAAACCAAGTTCTCAGAACTGAAACCCTGAATGAGTGCAACTCATCAGAGTGGTGGACAGTTGTAACCTACCCTCAGGCACTTGCTGAAAAAGTGGTGAGCAAAAAGAGACTGAGCGGAGAGACCCTGCACCTTAGCGTAGGAGAGAAAGTTGGCTTGCAGTTTGTAATTGACACACTGACAGCATACGGTTTTGAACAGACCGAATTTGTTTATGAACCTGGGCAATTCTCTGTAAGAGGCTCACTTATTGATGTTTTTTCATTTTCAAATGACCTTCCTTACCGCATTGACTTTTGGGGTGATGACATTGATTCAATCCGCAGTTTTGACATTGAAAACCAACTATCAGTTGACTCATTCAATTCCATTTCAATAATTTCAAACACCGTTAATGAAGCGGAAGATGAGTTGGTTCCCGTTACTGAATTTTTCAACCCCGATACCATATTCTGCATTTTTGACATAAGATTTATGCTTGACACCATATCGGGCATACTTACAGACAATCCTGATTCAGAAGCATTTACAAGTGCAGAAGCGTTTGAAGGTGCAATAAGGGAGCATCGGTGTATTGAGATTGGAGGAAAAAACTATCTGAAAACCAAAAACACACTTGAGGCACACCACTCCCCTCACCCCATTTTCCATAAGGACTTTGATGTGGCTGCAAATGATTTCAGAACAAGGAAGATTGACGGCTATCAGGTTTTTGTATTCAGTGACAACGCCAAACAGATTGAACGGTTGAAAGATATTTTTGAGGACAAGCAGTATAACATAACATTCACCCCTGTAATTGCCAACATTCATGAAGGTTTCATTGACAATGACAGTAAGGTGTGCGTATATACTGACCACCAGATTTTTGACCGATTCCATAAATACTCCCTTAAATCCACCAAAACCAGAGCGGGCAAGGTGGTTATGTCAATTAAGGAGTTGATGCAGCTGAAAGTTGGCGACTACATTGTACACATTGACCATGGCGTAGGTCAGTTTGGAGGGCTTGTACATCAGGAGAGCGGAGGCAATGTGCAGGAGATGGTGAAACTAATTTTCAAAGACAATGACATTGTTTTTGTAAACATCCATTCACTTCACCGCATATCTAAATATAAAGGCAGGGACGGAGAGGCTCCAAAACTTAACAAGATAGGAGGCAACAGTTGGGCAAACCTTAAGGAACGCACAAAGAAGAGAGTTAAGGACATTGCCCGTGAACTTATTCAACTTTATGCCGCAAGAAAGCAGGAAGAAGGGTTCAAATACTCTCCTGACAGTTACTTGCAACAGGAATTGGAGTCATCATTCATTTATGAGGACACTCCTGACCAACGTAAAGCCACCGATGCCGTAAAGGCGGATATGGAGAAATCAAAGCCTATGGACCGTCTTATTTGCGGCGATGTAGGCTTTGGCAAAACAGAAATTGCCATAAGAGCGGCATTCAAGGCAGTTACAGACAACAAACAGGTGGCAGTATTAGTACCTACAACAGTGCTTGCATTCCAACACTATAAAAGTTTCTCACGCCGCCTAAAAAGATTCCCTTGCACCATTGACTACCTAAGCCGTGCACGCAAGCCGTCAGATATAAAGGAGATAAAACAAAAACTTGCAGATGGCAAGATTGACATACTTATAGGCACCCATAAACTTCTTGGCAACGATGTAAAATTCAAAGACTTAGGACTGCTTATAATAGATGAGGAGCAGAAATTTGGAGTAAGTTCAAAGGAGAAGTTGCGACAAATAAAGGTGAATGTCGATACCCTTACACTTACCGCCACCCCAATACCAAGAACACTCCAATTCTCACTTATGGGGGCAAGAGACATGTCAGTAATAACCACCCCGCCGCCAAACCGTTACCCCGTACAAACAGAACTCATTGGACTTGATGCTGACACCATAAAGGAAGCCATTGAATTTGAGATAGCCAGAGGCGGTCAGGTGTTCTTTGTCAATAACCGCATCTCAAATCTGCCGGAACTTGAAACATTCCTTCACAAACTTGTTCCAAAAGCAAAAATATGCGTGGGGCATGGGCAGATGGAATCGGAGAAATTGGAGGACACACTACTTAATTTCATAAACGGAGAGTATGACATACTACTTTCAACCTCAATCATTGAATCAGGAGTTGACATACCTAACGTAAACACAATGTTCATAAATGATGCGCAGCACTTTGGACTGAGCGATTTACATCAGCTGAGAGGACGTGTGGGCAGAACAAACAAAAAGGCTTTCTGTTACCTTATTACACCGCCTCTAAGTTCCATTCCACCCGATGCCCGCCGCCGAGTACAGGCTATAGAGAATTTTGCTGACCTTGGCAGTGGCATTCATATTGCAATGCAAGACCTTGACATACGTGGTGCAGGAAACATTCTTGGAGGGGAGCAGAGCGGATTCATAGCAGACCTTGGTTATGAAACCTATCACAGAATTTTGGACGAGGCAATGTCAGAGTTGCGCCACGATGAATTTAAGGAGGTGTTTGCTGAAGAAATTGCCGCTGAAGACACCGTTTATGCCACTGACTGCATATTTGATTCTGACTTGGAACTTCTGCTTCCGTCTGACTATATTGAAAGCGTTTCTGAAAGGGTTGAATTGTATAGGAGGCTTGACGGCATAAAGACAGAAGATAACCTGATTCAGTTTGAAAAAGAGTTGGAAGACCGTTTTGGACCTATTCCTGATGTTGCAAAGGCACTTATCAGTGTTGTACGTTTCCGTCAGATGTGTATGAGGAGCGGCATTGAAAAAGTGGTGCTTAAAAGGGGCATGCTTACCGCTTATTTCATAAGCAACTTCAACTCAATTTATTATCAGTCAGAAAATTTCAATAAGGTGCTTTTGTATGCAATGAATCACCCCACCACCACAGAATTTAAGGAGGAGGGAGAAAAGCGTTTCATAAAAATCAAAGGCATCGATTCCATTTCAAAAGCAATTGATTGTCTAAAGGAGATGTAACTATATGACCTACAGAGAGATACTAAAACAATATTGGGGTTATGACGGATTCCGCAGTTTGCAGGAGGATATCATAACATCTGTAGGTAGTGGCAAGGACACATTAGGACTTATGCCTACGGGCGGTGGAAAATCAATAACCTTTCAGGTGCCTGCAATGGCTCAAGAGGGGCTTTGTCTTGTTGTAACTCCACTTATTGCCCTAATGAAAGACCAAGTTGAGAACCTGAGGGCAAGAGGCATTAAGGCTGCCGCTATATACGCAGGAATGTCTGCACAAGCCACAATGGAGACATACGACAACTGCATTTACGGGCATTACAAGTTTCTGTATGTATCGCCGGAAAGACTTGGAACCAGAACTTTCCTTGAAAAACTGAAATCCCTTAATGTAACACTTATTGCCATTGATGAATCACATTGCATTTCTCAGTGGGGATATGATTTCAGACCTGCATACCTTAAAATTGCAGATATAAGACAATACTTGCCAGGTGTGCCTGTACTTGCACTTACAGCCACAGCAACGCCACAAGTGGTTGATGACATTCAGGACAAGTTAGGATTTAAGGAGCATAATGTTTTCCGCAAGAGTTTCCTAAGAAAGAATCTTGCCTACATAGTCAGAAAAACAGAAGACAAGCCTCACCAACTGCTTAAGATACTTGCCTCTGTGCCAGGCACATCGGTGGTTTATGTAAGAAACCGTAAAAAGACTCGTGAAGTGGCATATTTTCTGCGTAGTGAGGGCATTACCGCACACCATTTTCATGCAGGGCTGACAAACGCTGACAAAGACTCCATTCAAGAGAAGTGGAAAAAGAATGAATACAGGGTAATAGTTGCCACAAACGCTTTTGGAATGGGCATTGACAAGGCAGATGTGCGAACCGTTGTCCATCTTGATGTACCAGACAGCCTTGAGGCATACTTTCAGGAGGCAGGACGTGCAGGGCGTGATGAAAAAAAGGCTTACGCAGTACTGCTTTATGACAAAGATGACATTACAAAACTTAAGAAACGCATATCTGACACATATCCGCCGCGTGAAACCATTGTAAAGGTATATAACTCCCTTGCATACTTTTTTGAGGTGGCGGTTGACTGCGGAGAAGGGTTCCGCAAGGACTTTGACATACTTGAGTTCTGCTCCATTTTCCACTACCCTATGATTCCTGCCTATAATGCCCTTAAGATTCTTGAACTTGCGGGCTACATTGAGTATGTTGAGGATGACGAGTCATATTCAAGGGTTATGTTTACGGGGCATAGAGAAGACCTTTATGACACAGACTGCACCCATAATGAGGAACTTGTAATTAATTATCTGTTACGTAATTACACAGGTCTTTACACTAACTATTCCATAATTCATGAGGCTGACATTGCCAAAAAGTGTGAACTTACAACCGATACTGTATTTGACACTCTGATAGGACTTTCAAAACGCAGAATAATAAATTACATACCTCATAAGGTATCGCCGTACATTGTCTATACAAAAGACAGGGTGCCTGAAGAGCGGGTTGAAATAGGCAAAGATGTTTATGAAGTGCGTAAAGAGAAGTTTATTTCACTTATTCAGTCAATAATAAACTATGCCACAAATGATAAAAAGTGCCGTAGCCGCATGCTTTTGGAATACTTTGGAGACAACGATGCTCATGATTGCGGAGTGTGCGATGTCTGCATAGCAAAAAAGAAAAACGGCAATATTACATACGGTATTGAAGATAAAATAGTATCTTTGCTACAAGATAGGAAAATGTCAGTTGAAGATGTGGCGGCAGAAATCAAGATTCCGCTTGATGACACACTTAAGGCAATCAGGCTTTTGGCAGACAAAGGAGTTATAACACTAAAAGAGAGATTAGTATGGATTTCAATTTAACTATTTTAGGCTCAGGCTCGGCAGTTCCAAACCAAAACAGGAACTCAACCGCACAAATCTTAGAGACACATGACAAAAGTTTTCTGATTGACTGTGCTGACGGCACTCAACTTCAGTTTATGAGGTACGGAGCCCACACCTCAAGAATCAGCCATATCTTTATATCTCACCTGCACGGAGACCATTTCTTTGGGCTTGTGCCGCTACTTACAACCATGGGTATGAAAAACCACAACAAAGATGTGCATATCCATTCTCATCCTGACCTTGAGCAGTTACTGAAGCCTCTGCTTGACTACTTTTGCCACGATATGAGTTTTCATATATACTTTGAGCCGTTTAATCCGCTTGAGAGCAGCCTTATTTATGAAGACAGAAGCATAACTGTTCACACCATACCACTTGTCCACTCCCTACCAACCGCAGGATTCCTGTTTAAGGAGAAAGCATTTGAGAACCCAAACAGTTACGCCTATTGTTCTGACACCAGATACACAGAACGCATACTTCCAATAATTGACGGTGTAAAATGTCTGTATCATGAGACCACCTACGGCAGTGAAATGGAGGATAAGGCAAAAGCACGTCTTCATTCCACAACCACCGATGCCGCCAAAATTGCGGAGCAGGCACATGCCGGTAAACTTATAATAGGGCACTTCTCAAAACGATACGATGACACCGCCCCGCTTCTTCAGGAGGCCAGAGCCATCTTCCCCAACACATACACTGCCTACGATGGCATGAAAGAGAGGTGGTAATAACATTTTCTATGGGTGGAAGTTTGGTGTCAACTATACTACAGAGATAATCATGTCCAGATTATAGATTTTAATGTACCTGTTTTTCTGCTTTCCTCCTTCTGTTTGAACATATAAGAAATCCTTATAAGTTGCCCCCATTTCTAGTTCTCCGTCATCAAAAATATTGCGTATGTGCATTATTCTTCATAAACCGCAGGTAGTGGCGGCTCATCAGAAAAGTCTATATTTACACTGCTTCTCATAAGAGTTTTCAGCACCTGAATGCCTGCTTCCGTGAAGGCAAAAGGAAGGTGTTTTAAGTTGCTTCCTCTGCCACTGTTCAAGATCACTGGCTGTGATTTTGAACCTAAATTTTGTGACATCAAACACTCTTCCTTGGTTAATTGAAACACACTGTCATCTACAAATAGTGCAGCATTTCTTTTAACGTTTTGATTAATTACTCTAGTCGCAACCCCAAACGCTGCCGCCAGGTCACGGTCTATCACCACCTTTTTACCCCTTACTGTATAGATGTGTGGTTGTTTTACCATTTTTTTTGTGTTTTTATTGAAAATAATTTGCAATTAGAAAAAAAGTTGTAACTTTGTAGTGTTATTATGTTTCAGCCACTCTCTAAATCATGCCTTTGCATATTTGATTTAGATGGTACAGAACTATAGAAGCAAAGGACAGTCTATAGGCT
>JAZUKL010000050.1:0-6145 GCA_045643245.1 Candidatus Enterocola sp. | reverse complement strand
CCTGTAGTTATATCGGGGTAGTGATTGCTGTCTAACAATGTACGCATAGATTTAGATTTACCGTTAACCGCCTTTATCTCAATAGGGACTAATGATTTGGCTGTCCTTACAAAAAAATCCTCCTCAAGTGTAGAATCTTCTCTCTTATAATAATAGGTATCATACCCACATTTTATTAAGGCATCAGCGGCTATATTTTCATATAGGGCACCCTTATATACTCCAAAATTACCGTTATATCTTAAATCAGTTTGAGATTCCTCATCTAAACTTGCTATGAGCAATCCTGTGTCCTTAAAATAGACTTTGTATTTTTGTGAGTTATAATTACCCTTTATGGGCAACTCAGGGAAATTAAGTTGGTAACAGATATTTATTATCCCTGCATCGTTAAGCCACTCTATGCACCCCCAATAATCCTTAAATCTGGCACCCGATGCTACCTTTGAAATTTGAAACTTTTTATTTTCTTTTGCAAGTTGCACCGGAATATGATTGAACACATTAAGAATTTTAGTCTGTTCAAGCCCTGTAACATACTTACGTATATCATCTTTGTAATCTTGTAAAATCTGGCGTTGCATATTTAGCACACCTTCAAAAGTTCCCGTTTCAATGTGCTTTGCAACTATAGCCGGCATTCCGCCTGTTATACAAAAGTCTTTGAACAAAGATGAATACACATTCATCTCTGTGGCAGAAAACGGAATGGTGTTTTGCAAGTGAGAGAGCATATCATCGGCTGCTGTATATCTGCCCTTTGCCCACAAGAACTCTTCAAAATCCATAGAGTTCATTGTGTAATCCTCTTTATAGCCAACGCTGTTGCTCTCTATTTGCTTGTAATTTATACCCAATAAAGAGCCACTACATATTACATCATATTTTCCGTCTATTGCAAAGAATTTAAGTGCTGTGACAATATCAGGGAATGCCTGAATCTCATCAAATACAATCAATGTATCATCTGCTGAAAGTCTGGCATTGTCATCAATAAGAGAAATGTTTTTTATTATTGATTCAGGAGCATATCCATCGCTTGTTATTGACTTATACTGTGGCTGGGCAATGAAATTGATGACAACCTTATTCTTGTAATTTTGGGCAAACCTTATTATTGATTCTGTCTTCCCCACCTGTCGCGCACCCTTTATTATTAAAGGTTTATGGTTGGTGCGGTTTCTCCAATCAATAAGGAATTTGTCTATTTTGCGTTCTAAATACATATCAGTTGCAAATATAGTGCATAATTTGTTTGTTTGCAAAAAAATGGGTGAATAATTTATAAAAAACAGCAAAAAATGAGCGAATAATTTGCAGCTTTTCACAAAAAATGAGCGAATCTTACTCTATTGTAAGTTCTCTGGCTCCATCCAGGGTTTCTGTGATGTGAACACGCACTGCGTCATCGGGGAGTAGTTCCTCTATTAGTTCAGGCCACTCTATAAGGCAGAGGTTACCGCTGTAAAAGTAGTTCTCATAGCCTATGTCATACGCCTCTTCAAGTTTCTTAATGCGGTAGAAATCAAAGTGATAGATATTACTGCCGTCTGCCGCAAGGTATTCATTCACGATGGCAAAAGTGGGGCTGTTTACAGCATCTGTAACTCCCAATACATTGCATATAGCCTTAATGAATGTGGTTTTGCCCGCACCCATTGAGCCGTAGAAAGCCACAACCTTGCATTCCCCAAGTTCTTTGAGAAACTCTGCCGCACTCTCTTCCAGATTATTTAAAAATAATTTCATAACAATATTTATAATGAATGTACCCTATAAGAGGCGTCCGCACCCCCGCGGTCGTACAGGGGGAGGGACCCATATGGGTCACAGACCTATATGGGAGGGGCTATAACCCTTCACAGATGGGTTATAGTCCTCTACATAGGGTACATTCATTATTTCAAATATCTTAATGCTAAAGTTTTTTGAAAAAATCGTTCCCCTTGTTGTCAACAAGAATGAACGCCGGGAAATCAACTACTTCAATTTTCCAGATGGCCTCCATACCAAGTTCAGGATACTCAACGCACTCAATGCTCTTAATGTTGTTTTGAGCAAGAATTGCGGCAGGACCGCCTATAGAGCCAAGATAGAAGCCTCCGTTTGCCTTGCAGGCATCGGTGACTATCTGGCTACGATTACCTTTTGCAAGCATAATCATACTGCCGCCGTTCTTTTGGAACAAATCAACGTATGGGTCCATACGGTTTGCGGTTGTTGGTCCCATACTACCACAAGCCATACCAGCAGGAGTCTTGGCAGGACCAGCATAGTAGATAGGGTGGTCTTTTATGTATTGTGGAAGCCCTTCACCGCGGTCAAGACGCTCTTTAAGTTTTGCGTGAGCAATATCTCTACCAACTATTATGGTTCCGTTAAGTGACAGACGGGTTGATACCGGGTACTTGTCAAGTTGAGCGAGAATCTCAGCCATCGGGCGGTTAAGGTCAACCTTAACGGCATCACCCTCACCAGCGTTACGTAGTGCCTCTGGTATGAGTGATGAAGGATTGTCATCCATCTTCTCAATCCAAATACCGTCTTTGTTTATCTTACATTTAATGTTACGGTCAGCAGAGCAACTTACGCCCATACCTACAGGGCAAGAGGCTCCGTGACGTGGCAGACGTATTATGCGGACATCGTGGGCAAGATATTTGCCACCGAACTGTGCTCCAAGACCTATCTTCCAAGCCTCTTCAAGAACTTTCTTTTCTAACTCAATATCACGGAAAGCACGTCCGTACTCATTCCCTGTGGTAGGAAGTGAGTCATAGTAGTGGGTTGAGGCAAGTTTTACGGTAAGCAGGTTCTTTTCTGCCGATGTGCCACCAATTACAAATGCAATGTGATATGGTGGGCAGGCGGCTGTTCCAAGTGTCTTGACTTTCTCAACAAGGAACGGAACTAATTTTTCAGGAGTAAGCAGGGCTTTGGTCTCTTGGAAAAGATATGACTTGTTTGCGCTGCCACCGCCCTTTGTAACGCAAAGGAATCGGTACTCCATACCCTCTGTTGCCTCTATGTCTATTTGTGCAGGCAGGTTGCATTTAGTGTTAACCTCCTTGTACATATCAAGCGGAGCGTTCTGTGAGTAACGCAGATTCTCCTCTGTGTAGGTTTTGAACACACCAAGTGAAAGGGCTTCCTCATCACAGTAGCCTGTCCAAACCTGCTGACCTTTCTCTCCGTGAATAATGGCTGTACCTGTATCCTGGCATAGCGGAAGTTTGCCTTTGCAAGCCACATCGGCGTTACGAAGGAATGTGAGAGCCACATACTTGTCATTCTCTGACGCCTCAGGGTCATTTAGGATTTTTGCCACCTGCTCATTGTGAGCGCGGCGAAGCAGAAATGAGACATCGCGGAAGGCGGCGTTTGCCATAGCGGTAAGACCCTCTTTTGCAACCTTAAGAATAGGTTTGCCCTCAAACTCGCTTACTGTAACATAGTCTTTAGTAAGCAGATAGTACTCTGTGGTGTCCTCTCCAAGTGGGAAAGGTGCCTGATAATGAAACTCTGTAGCCATATATTTATTTGTATAAAAATCTTTTAATACTGCGTTTTGGAGTCTTTTCAAACTCTTTGTCAACCTTTTCAATTGAAGTTAGTCGGCAGAAAGCAGGTATCATTCGGTTTACTTGCAATTTAATGTTTTCAAGAATCTCCTCTATTGATTTGTTTGCAAGTTCATCTTTAAGTGCCGCAAGGTCAGGGAAAACAAGGGCTGTAAGTTTGCCTCCTCTGTCAACAACTATGCTCTCACTAACGCCTGGAATGTTATTTAACTTGCCTTCAATCTCTTCAGGGTAAATGTTTTGCCCCGATGCTCCAACTATTACACTTTTGTTTCTTCCTCTAATGAATATGTTTCCTTCTTTGTCTATTATGCCAAGGTCTCCTGTGCGCAACCAACCCTCCTTAGTAAAGGCGGCTTTGGTGGCATCGGGGTTCTTGTAATATTCAGTCATAAGGTTATCTCCTTTGACAAGAATTTCTCCAACAATCTTGTGTGGGTCTGCACTGTCAATTGAAACTTCCATTCTGTCAACAGCTTTTCCGCAAGAACGCTCTACAAATTTGTCCCAAGCCTCATATCCAAGAATAGGACCGCACTCTGTCATGCCATAGCCTACTGTGTATGGGAATTTTATTTGTTTAAGGCATTTTTCAACATCGTGGTTAAGGGCGGCTCCGCCAATAATCAGGTGCTTCAGATTACCTCCAAATGCGTTCATTACGGCATCGTGGACTTTTTTGCGTAATTTACCTCCAACGCCTGGCAGATACCAAAGTTCACGTACAAATGGTTTCTTGATTTTTGGGAATACTGATTTTTGGAAAATCTTTTCAACTACAAGTGGTACGGTAAGCACCATGTATGGATGCACATCAGAAAATGCTTTCGTAAGTACTTGTGGTGAAGGTGCCTTTCCTAAGAAATATACATGGCAGCCTCCTGCAAGTTGGTACAGGCACTCAAACGCAAGTCCAAACATGTGGGCAAGCGGAAGCATTGACACCATACTCCAACCAGGGTGGTTTGATATTCCGTCCTCACCAAACTGAATGTTTGACGATATTGCCTTGTATGAAAGTACAACACCTTTTGGGTCACTTGTGGTGCCTGAGGTGTAGTTTATAAGTGCAGGCTTATCCCAGTTGTCTGTAGGATAGTTTACATCAACAGGTCCAAATCCGTCTTTGTACTTTGCGGTAAATAAGGCTTCAAGGTTTTGTGCAGTATTTAACAACTTTTTTGTTCCACCAGCAAGCACTTCAAATGTTTGCATGCATATTATTGCATTCAGATTAGGCATTTGTGCTGCATCAAGCGTTTTCCAAACCTGGTCTCCTACAAGAAAAAGTTTGGCATCGGAGTGGTTTACAAGGGAGTGAACACTCTCAGGAGAAAACTCCGCAAGAATAGAAACGGCAACCGCCTCATATGTGGTTACTGCCATAAAACTTACCGCCCAATTTGCTGAATTTCTGCCACACAATGCCACTTTATCTCCCTTCTTAATTCCAGCCTCCTCAAACAAAATGTGCAGTTCAGCCACCTTTTCAGCCATCTGACCGTATGTAAGGGTATAACCAGTAATGTAGTCAGAAAGGGCAGGCTCATCCCAGTAGTTTTTAATGGTGTTTTGAATAAAGGTTAGATAGTGATTCATACGTGATAAATATAACACAATTATCAACGCAAATTTAATAAAATTATTTTAAAAATTGAATATTTGCACTCAAATATTTAATTTTTAGAAAAAATAAGGAGTCAAGGAACAGGGGTCAAGGGTAAAGGGTCATGGGTCAAGGACTTGTCCCTTGTCCCTTTACCCTAAAAATAAAACAAGGAGGGTAATAGTTTTACTACCCTCCCTGTTCTATCATTGTTTTTATTTACTCTTGATTTAGTGTAAAGCGCTTGAATGCTGTAGCGGTGAGTGACTTAGAAGCCTCCTCAAGGTGTTGCTTAACAGACTTCTTGGCGTCCATAATGAACTCCTGCTCAAGCAGTGTGCTCTCCTGGAAGAACTTGTTCAGACGACCTTGTGCAATTCTGTCAAGAATAGCCTCAGGCTTGCCCTCCTCACGAGCCTTCTCACGTCCAATCTCAAGTTCCTTAGCCTTGATGTCTTCTGGAACATCATCACGGCTGATAGAGATTGGGTTCATGGCAGCAACCTGCATTGCAACCTCGTGGAGAACCTTTTCAGCGGCACTCTCATTGAATGCTACAACAGAAGCAAGTTTGTTACCATTATGTATGTAAGAAGTTGTGGCAGGGCCCTCTACAAACTCGTATGCTCCAAGTTCCATCTTCTCACCTGTAACACCAGACTGTGCTGTAATAAGCTCAGCAACTGTGCGGTCACCTATCTTAACATTCTTAAGAGCCCCAATGTTTGCTGGTTTTGCAGCCATTGCGGCATCAAGAATCTTCTTTGTAAGAGCAATGAAATCAGCGTTCTTGGCAACAAAGTCTGTCTCACACTTGATGCCTACAAGAGCGGCAAATCCGTCTTTGTCAGCGGTAAGTACGCAACCTTCAGAAGCATCTCTGTCTGAACGCTTTGCGGCAATAGCCTGACCTCTTTTCCTAATAAGTTCAATTGCTTTTTCAAAATCGCACTCAGCC
>JAZUKL010000049.1:0-44381 GCA_045643245.1 Candidatus Enterocola sp. | reverse complement strand
TGGTTAATCGGAGAACTGGTGAACTGTTGAATCGGATTATCTTATTACGATTAACCGATTCAACAATTAACCGATTCATCGTATTATTTCTGAAACTATTTGAAATAGCCTTTGTGGTGCCGATTTCCAGAATGCGGCATATTGCTCAGTGTGGTATTCCACCCAAGGGGTGTCGCTTATGATTCTAATGCTTATAAACGGAACATTGTTTTGATAGCAGGCGTGGGCAATGCTGTTTGATTCCATATCTACAGCAAGTGCTTCAGGAAACTTTCCCTTAATAACCATCAGGGCATCGTTGTTTGTAATAAATTGGTCGCCTGTGCAAATAAGTCCGTATTTTACTGTGTCATCAGATGCTCTAATCTCTTTTATACGTGCAAGTAATGCTGAATCTGCGGGTATTAATTTTGGAAAGCCTAAATCATCTTGCGATGCAATCTCCTCACCAATGTCAAGGTCATGGTATGCCGTATATTCGCCTACAACAATATCTCCTTGTGCCACAGAACGGTCAAGACCGCCTGCAACGCCACTGTTTATAATGTAATCAGGATGCTCATTTGCTATCAGCTTAGCGGTGGCAAGGGCTGAATTAACCTTTCCTATACCGCTTTTTTGCAATATTATCTTTTTGTCGCCCAACATACCTATACAGTAGCCAGGTTGGTCTATTACTATATCAGAAAGAGTCTGCCTCATTAAGGCAAACTCAATCTCCATAGCAACAATAATTCCAATTATCATCATTTTTTATTTCTTTTCAGGTTTAGGGCACTTAAATAGTATAGGTAACTGATAAATGGATGTTACCGCTTGACCCGATACATAACCAGGAACCCAATAAGGCATCATATTTACAAGCCTCAAAGCCTCTGCATCAATTGTAGGAGACAAACTACGTACAACTTCAGGAGAAACAATCTTTCCTTCTGAAGAAATCATAAATTTCACTACAACATAGCCGTTGATTTTGTTAGGCTTGTCTGCCTCAGGATAAACAAGATTTTCTGCAAAGAATGCGTCCAGAGCCTCTTTGCCACCTGGGTAGTGAGCCTCTTGCTTTTCGCCCTCAGACAGTTGGTGAACTTTAGTATAAATCATTACAGAATCATTTGAAATGGTAACAGACTCAACTGTAGCCATATCCATCTCCTGAGCCACAGCCTTTTTAACGGATTTTCCGTTTATAAGGTATTTTGCACCATCCGGGGCGTCATTGATAGTAGTGGCCCAGTCTTCAGCAAATGCTAATGTGGCAGATAATGCCAAAATTGAGGTAAGTAATAGTTTTTTCATAATAATATTGAGTTTAAGTAATATATCTGTCTGCAAATATAGCACATATTTATAAAATATGCAAAAATGTGATTGTTATGATGCTATTTAGATTATGTTGATTAAATTTGTCAAACATTGTTTTTTTGAGAAATTTAAGTCATAGTATTTTTTTCCGTTCACACCTTTTTGTGTAAGAGTGTTACTCTCATTACTTAAGCGTTCAATGAGGTTTGCAAGACCTTTAAAGTCTCCGCTATTGACTGAGAATCCGCAATCGGCTTCTTTAAGCAGGTTTGCACCTTCTCCGTTTAACATAGCTACTATAGGTTTTCCTGCTGCCATATATGCCTGAACTTTTGCAGGTAGTGTTAAAGAAAAAATAGGTTCATCTTTAAGTGATACAAGCATAAGGTCTGCCTTACTAAACAGTGAAGGCATAGCCTCAATAGGAAGCCTGCCTAACATGAAAACCTGTTGTTGCAGACCGTTTTCTAATATAAAATCTTCAACCCAATGTCTTTCTCTGCCATCGCCGGCAATAATGAATTTGATATTAGTATTGTCCTTTAATTGTGAAAACGCCTGCATTACCGATTTGAAATCCTGTGCGGCACCAATATTTCCTGCAAAAACCACCTTAAAGCCATCAGGTAAAGTTGGAAGAGGGTATTGAGTATCGGAATCAAACACATCTTCACACCAATTAGGGAAATAAATTATCTTATCAGCAAAATTGCCTTTGTCAAGTATTGATTTTCTGAATCCTTTTGAACTTATAAGTATTTTATCACTGTGATAATACAAGTGCCTTGTAAGTTTGGAAAATATATTCAGAATATGCTTGTTATGGATTCCACCTGCTGCTTCCAAGCTTTCAGGCCACAAGTCAAGAACCCAAAAGTATAGGGGAATCTTTTGAATGCGTTTTAATAGGACAGCGGGTATCCCTTGCGTAACAGGTGATGTTTCATGAACAAATACTGCATCATATTTACGAGTAAAAGACCAAAACAGTGCAACAATTGATGCAAAGAAGGCATAACTCAAGTAATTAAGTGATAGAAGTAACCCTGACGCACTTCCGCGTGGAGTCTGAAAGGTTCTGTATATATGAACTCCGTTCTTAATTTCTGCTCGTCTTTTGAATATACCGTAACCTTCATAGAATTTTCCTGTCGGATAATTTGGTATTCCGGCAAGAACATCAACCTGGCATTCATTATCTGCAAGATGATACGCTATATCATTTACCTTAAATGATTCCGGGTCAAAGTATTGACTGACAATGAGAATCCTTTTCATCTTTCACTCCAGACCACTCGCTTAATATAGTCTGTATAACTAATGATTATTCTTACAACCTTATCGCTTACATTTGGCATACTATAATCAGCAACAGGTCTGAATGTTCTGTTCTCTCCAATCTCTTGTAGCTGTAGTTGGGCTAATCCTTGCAGTATGCGTTCCGGATTTAGTCCTACCATCATTACACTTGCCTCTTCCATAGCTTCAGGACGCTCATGAGCCTCCCTTAAATTCAATGCTCTGAAATTCAGTATGGAAGACTCCTCACTAATGGTGCCACTGTCAGACAAGACGGCATACGCATTAATTTGAAGTTGGTTATAGTCACTTAGTCCCATAGGCTTCATAAGTCGTACAAGAGGATTGAAGGTTATGTTTTTAGTCTCTATCATTTTTCTTGTACGAGGATGGCAAGAGACAATCAACGGCATTTTGTAGGTTTCTGCAATGGTATTGAGGGATTCAACCAAGGCATAAAAATGTTTCTCATCAGCAATGTTTTCCTCTCTATGTGAAGAGACAACAAAATATTTTCCTTTTTCAAGATTTAAGTCATTTAGAATCAATGATTTTTTTATCTTAGGAAGATATTCTGTCAGAACTTCAAACATAGGACTTCCTGTCTTTATTACGCGGTCTGCAGGCAAACCTTCAGCAAGCAGATACTCTCTTGCAATATCGCTGTATGTAAGATTGATGTCAGATATATGGTCAACAATTTTTCTGTTGGTCTCTTCTGGAACTCTTTGGTCAAAACAACGATTCCCTGCCTCCATGTGAAAGATTGGAATATGACGCTTTTTTGCGGCAATGGCGGCAAGACAGCTGTTGGTGTCTCCCAATACAAGAAACGCATCAGGTTTTTCGCTTTCAAGAATAGGGTCAATGTTGGTGAGAATCTTGCCAGCTGTGGTTTGAGCATTGCCGCCAGCGGCATTAAGAAAATAATCAGGCTTTCTTAATCCTAAATCCTCAAAAAACACTTCGTTTAGTTCATAATCATAATTTTGCCCTGTATGAACAAGAATATGCTCTATTGCAGGACTCAAATCAAGTTTTTTTAGCACACAGGCAAGTCTGATTATTTCAGGACGTGTGCCTACAACCGTTAATACTTTAAGCTTTTTCATACTTTTTCAAAATAAGTGTCACCATCATCAGGATTATACCATTCATTAATCCAAAATATGGTATATAAATCGTCAGTTCCTGTATTTGTTATATTGTGTGTGTACCATACAGGCATATCCACAAAAGCGGGCTGATTCCCGTCCAATTCAAAATCAAACACCTCATCTGAGCCTATTTCCCGTAGTTGAATCCTTGCCTTCCCTTTTATGACGGCAAATCTCTCTATTTTGCGGGTGTGGAAATGATTGCCTCTTGTAATGCCAGGTCTTGTTGTGGAAAATGATACCTGACCGCCAATTCCAAGTTTTACAGTCTCTACAAAAGAACCTCTGTCATCAGAATGTTTTGTAAGTCCAACTTTACATGGTGTCATGTAAGAACGGAATGTATTGAAAAGATTAATCTCATTCCTGTCTTTCAGAGTTGGTATGATACCTTGTTCCAAATAAAGTCTCTTAAATTCAAAAAATATGGCAAGAATGTCTGTAACCTTCTTTTCAAAGTCAAACGGCACTTCTATTCTGCGTACACCCTGTAACTCAAAGTGTTCAATGATAAACTTGCACAATGAGCCTACATGTATCAGTTTAACATTGTTGTCAACAAGAACCTGCGGATTCTCGCCTTTAATTATTTTGTCTGCAAAAGTGGCGATGAAAGTGTTATAGTTTGGTCTTGAAAATTCTCCAAATACATTTGGAATGACCAAACCTGTGAATGATGCTCCAACTTTGGATGCCCACTCTTCAAGCATACGTCTTCCTTCTGCTTTTGATTTGCCGTACATGTTATCAAGCGTCTCCTGTGTTGATGAACTGAACATTACATGAGGCTTGACACCTTCATGTTCCATGGCTTCAATTAATTGCTTGACAAGACGTATGTTAGTGTCATATATTACATTTGGGTCAGAATGTCTGTTCATTGCGGCAAGATGCACAATTACATCACAAGAATTGACAAACTCATTCAGCTTACCATCTTCAGTAAAATATGAATCTTCAAAAGGTACACGTTTGTATTTGTCCGGGAATAATCCCAGCACATTGAATAGTGTGGTTCCAACGAATCCTGCCTGTCCTGTAATTCCAACTCGTAACATAGTGTTATTTCAAATCTTCTTGAATGAAATCCAATTTCAGAAGTAAGTTTTTCATATCCTCAACATTTAGTCTGTGAGTGTTATGAGAATTATAGTCATCAATGACAGAAACTTTTTCCTGACCTTCAACAAAGAATTTGTCATAGTTAAGGTCTCTTGTGTCACAAGGAATCTTATAGTAGTTGCCCATATCAATTGACCTTGCCATTTCCTCTCTGGTAACCAGAGTTTCATAAAGTTTTTCACCATGACGAGTGCCTATAACTTTAATTTCATTATCAGCATTGTATAACTGCTTTAAAGCTTCTGCTAATGTTGTCAAAGTGGCGGCAGGAGCCTTTTGAACAAACAAATCTCCGTTATTGCCATGAGTAAAGGCATATATGACCAAATCAACAGCATCATCAAGTGTCATCATGAAACGTGTCATATTAGGGTCTGTAATGGTTATAATCTGTTTGTTCTTTATTTGTTCTATCCATAGAGGGATTACAGAACCTCTGCTTGCCATTACATTACCATATCTGGTACAGCATATTGTAGTAGTGGCATTGTCTCCTAATTGCCTTCCTTTTGCAATAGCCACTTTCTCCATAAGGGCTTTAGACATACCCATTGCATTAATAGGATATGCCGCTTTGTCTGTGCTGAGTACAACCACATTTTTAACTCCGTGCTCAATGGCAGAGTCAAGAACATTTTCTGTTCCTAATATGTTGGTACGAACCGCTTGTATCGGAAAAAATTCACAAGATGGTACTTGCTTTAATGCCGCTGCCGCAAACACGTAATCCACACCGCCCATAGCGGCATCAATGGAACGCTTGTCTCTAACATCGCCAATGTAAAACTTAACTTTGGGGTTTTGCAAAGCGTGACGCATATCATCCTGCTTCTTCTCATCTCGTGAAAAAATACGGATTTCCTTAATATCAGTGTTAAGAAACCGTTTTAGAACCGCATTACCAAAAGAGCCGGTACCTCCTGTAATAAGAAGTGTCTTCCCGGAAAAAACATTAGTTGCCATATTTAATAGTGTTATGTATTGTTTCAAAAAAATAATTCCAAGACGGACGTGTTGATACGTCTATAGGTTGATATCTTGTACCTTTTTCTATTTCTGAAATTGCTTTTGCCCAACCATCAATATCGTCATATTTTACAAATGTAGCACCCTCATAATCAGAAAGGACTTCTCTTGCATATGGTAAATCAGATGCTATAATAGGCAATCCTATTGAAGCAGCCTCAGTAAGGGGCAATCCAAATGTTTCTATGTAACTTGGGAAAACCAAAGCATCGGAGTTCCAGTAAAGGTTACTTAACGCTACATCACTAACTCTACCAAGCTTATTTACATTAATGGTGTTTGGCGTGTTAGGAAAATCCTTATCGGTAACTTGTGTCAGGAACAGAGCAAATGACTTGTCAAGAAGTTTCAATGCATTGAAAAGAGTGTTGTGATTCTTGTAAAAAAGCGGTTGTGCAGGAAAAAACAGATTAATAGTGTTTTTATCCATTGTAATCTCATTTTCAAGAATTTGTGTAGGAACATCCAATTTTGGATATACTACAAAAATCTTATTTTCGGGGAATTTGAATTTCTCGGCAAAAGACTTTTTAATAAAATTCAATTGAACAAAAACAATGGTCTTTTTGTTTATGAATAATTTTACAAAGAACGGGTATATGTTTTTGTAGAACCAAAGTAATTTCTCGTTCTTTTTAAGTAATGACCATGTATGATCAAAAAATAAGACAGGTTGATGATAATATATATAATTTGGGATGTTGAATCCAGTTCTGAAATTAGTGTTTTGTAATGAGATGGAGGCAACAGGCACTATGTTGTGTTTGCGTAACCATTTTTTTAATCCGAAGGCATCCCAAAAGAAACGCTTTGCAAACGAAATGACATCCGTTGGTATTAACTTAACATTCTTTTGTTTGAAATTTAAAGTGATGCCACTATATACAAATATAATATAATGGTATTCATCCTCAGGAATTGTGTGCAGGAATTGTTTTAATATTGACAATGCACCACTATACCTCAATGCAGTTGCGTTAACAACAATTGTCTTTTGTTCCATTAGTTAATTCGTTAAATAGTTTTACCCACTGTGGCATAATATAATCAGGAGTGTATTTCATTGCATTTTGATATGCCATTTCTCCCATTTCCTTTCGCAAAGATACATTTTCTATTAATAAATTCAATGAATTTATCATAGATTGTTTATTATTAGGCTCAATCAGGAACCCGTTTTTGCCGTTTTCAATTATTTCTCTTGGTCCGTATGGACAATCATACGAAACTAGGGGTATACGAAAAGTTGACGCTTCAATCAGTACCATAGGTAATCCTTCATGCTTGGATGTCATAACGAAGACAGAGGCACTGGAATATGCCTTTTCTATTTCTTTTAATGCACCCATCAAATGAACGTTAGATGATATATGAAGTTTGTCAATATGTTGTTGTAAACTATTCATAAGCGAACCATCACCATAAATTCTTAAATGCCAGTCAGGGTTTGTCTTAATGACAGAACTCCAACAATCAATCATGGAGAAGAAATCCTTTTCATCCTCAAGCCTTCCTACAGATATAGCGGTATTCCCATGCAAGTTCTCTATTGACTCATTAGATGTCAATGTGGTGTGATTTGCTATTTTAACAACATTTTTGGTATGCTTTCCCCACTCTTTAAGTTCATATTCAGACAGAACAACTATGGTGTCAAATTTTTTTGCATCCCGTATTAGTTGTTTTGTTCTGATTTTATTTAAAACAGACAATATGTTTGAATGAAGCATTTCTCTGGCTGATATTGTAAAATGCATTTCCAAAATACTTTTTGAACAATATTTCAAATTACCTAAGAAGGAAACCTCTTTGCCTCCCATTGAAATACAAATATCCGGACTCTCTGACTTGATTATATCCGAAAGCATTATTTTGTATTTTCTCATCAACCTTAAATGAGCTATAGTCTTTTTTATCAAGTTATAATTTACATGTTTTGCAAAATTGAGGTCAAGGTGAATATACTTTACGCGTTTTGGGAATGAGTAGAATGGCTCTTTCCCAACATTATCTGTAGTAACAACAACTATTTCAATGTCAGTGTTTTCAACAAGCCAGTTTAATTTATTGCTCAGAACTCTTTCCATTCCTCCTGAGTTATAAATCATCGGTATGCAATATAATAGTTTCATATAGAATCGTTTTTTAAATGATTGCCAAAATCACAGATATATAATGTAAGGAGAGACCAAACAAGTATTCTATAATCATAAAACAATGTTGATCTTGGGTAGAAGATGGCTTGAGATGTGCATAAAAAATAGACTAATAATGCATATTTGTTATATGCCATTGCTATCCGTGTCTTTCTTATTAGTAACCCAATTAACATAAAAGAAATAACAGTGCCAATGGTCCCGAATGAAAGATAGGCTTCACCTACTAATGAGGTTCCCATTCCCCACTCACTCTTATCGCCGAATGTAATAAAGGTTGGAAGACTCCCGCTGACAGCAAATTCATTAGGGATATTGAGAAAATTATTGACAAATTTGAACAAGAACGGCACAGGAGATAACAAATCACGTAATTGTGTGGATAACCCTGTGTGACCAATATTGTCGGCATAGTCAACCAGTAAGTATAGATTTCTATTATTCATTATCAAATCAGAGAATAAATCAAATGGTGACTTTTTAATTAAATTTGAAAATAAGGAAAAGTCTCTAAATCCATTGAGTACACCGATATTTCGTGTTTGCATAGTAAAGTATAATATCAGAGTTCCAAATATGGCAAAAATAAAAACTTCTCCTTTCTTGAAACGTTTAACAAAAAGGTCAAATCCAAGTAGAAGGAGCAGAACTAATCTTAAAGGCAGAGTCCTTGATCCTGTAAAAAGAATAAGACATACTATTAAAAATATGTATGCGATTGTTATTGTTTTAGATGATATTGAATTGATGGTAAAGGCAAATGATGCCACTATCAAAATAAAGCATTGAAATAAAACTGATATATACGAGAAAAGTCCCACTTCATTAAAGTTTGCCGTCCCAGAGTAAGACTCTTTCATGTGTGAAATTCCTCCACAAGCAATGTAAGTCAAAAATAGAATGAGTGAGATAATTAGAAGTCCTATAAAATTGTTATTGGAAATTTTTAATTTTTCTAGTTGAAGAGCGGGGATAGAGGTATTTTTTGACTTGTCCTTAAAAGTGAGAGCCAACATGTAAGAAGTAAAAGCTAAATATGCAATAGCTGTTGATTTTGAAATGATGGATTCATTATATTTAAAGTTATACACAATTGAGATGAATTTGTTTGGATAATAAAATGTAGGATGGACAAAGTATACAAAAAAGAAACTTACAGCAAAGAAAAATTCGAAACAAATAATGGATTGATTTGACTTGAACAAGAAGAATATCAAGTTCTGAAATATGAATAGCCAAGTCAAACTTGCACAAAAAGTATGAGAATATTCGCAGGGTGCAAATACAGTCATAACAATTGCAGTTAAGAAAAACAGTATATTAATAGCAAATAAATAAATCACTGATGTATAATGTCTTTTTGCTTATAAACGTTATAACTCATAAATAAAAATACAGAGCATTCTGTAATGAGGAGTGCAACTGTTGTGCCGATAGCATGGTAATGTGGTGTAAGTGCTAAGACTGATATAATTGCAACAAACCCTGCGGCAATATATGCATTTCTGTATTTTCGTTTACTTTCTTCATTGCCCAATGCCAGTAATACCAATTGAGATAGAACTCCACTCATGCCTACAAATAACGGGATGACAGATACAATGTAGAACAATTTCTCAGACTCATTGTACTCTGAGCCTAAGAAATATATCAAATATTTTGTGCCGAACAGAAATGCCATCATTAACAATAGCATAATTGATATCACTATGAAAAATATTTTTTTAACCAAAGAGATTGCTTCTCCTCTGTTTTTTGTCATAGCACTGATTTTCGGGTAGAATGTTTGTAGAATAGGCATAAGCAGTAAACCACATGCCGCTCTCATAATCTTCTCTACTGCACTATACTGACCAACCTCAGATGGAGATGCGAACAGTCCTAAAATAATTATAAATGAAGCGGTATAAACACTGGTTGCTGCTATGGAAAGAAATATTGGGAAACTGTTTTTTAGGGAATCAATCACATCTTCTTTTATGAATTTATATAGTTTTACCCATTTTTTGTGCAATATTATCAAAATAGATGAAAGGGATGCACTAACGCAAACAAGGCTTTGAATAAGGGCGGCAATAATATAATCATCTGGTGATTTTACAAAGACAAATGTCAGAGGAAGAATGGATATTTTTGTTACTGCGTTAATTATTGCCACTGTCCGGATATTACCCAAACCTTGAAATAACCAAACAAAAGAGAATGCACCGGATATAACAATCAAGTACATTACAAACATTGCACTTCTGTATTCTGCAAATTGAGGAATAAAAGATATTACCAATAAGATAAATGTTGTAATAGCCAGAAGGATTAGTCTTGCATATAAAGTTGAAGAGAATATTCTGTTTAATTCTGAATGGTTGTTTTGTGCTATGGCTACTTGCTTTGTGGCACTAAGGTTAAATCCGTATTCAACAATTAGTGTGAGATATTGACAAACGGATAGCGAAAAACTGATGTATCCGAATTTTTCCGCTCCTAAAGTAATCATGAGATATGGAAATACGACTATAGGTGCCAAAAAAGTGACTCCTTGAAGAACCATCAAGTAAAAAATGTCTTTTACTTCACGTGTGTTTTCGTATATGAGACTCTTAATAAATGACATTCCGGATGCAAAAATTTTAGTACGCTCTTGCAAATACAACTCTTTGTTTTGACGGCTTGCCTGTAACCATACATTTGCCAGGTGTCTTGTCTCCGTCAAGAGGAATACAGCGTATGGTGGCTTTGGTCTCTTCCTTGATTTTCTCCTCAGTCTCAGTAGTGCCGTCCCAGTGACACATCAGGAATCCTCCCTTTTCTATCTCAACCTTAAATTCATCGTATGTGTCCACATTTCTTGTAACAGAAGCACGGTAGTCAAACGCTTTCTTAAATATATTTTTCTGAATATCAGCAAGCAATTCTTTAATATAAACGTCGATGCCGTCAATTGAGCGGGTCTCCTTCTCCATAGTGTCACGGCGAGAGACCTCTATAGTGCCGTTCTCAATATCTCTTGCACCTATGGCAAGCCTTACAGGCACACCCTTCAGTTCATATTCAGCAAATTTGAACCCAGGGCGTTTGTTGTCAGAGTTGTCATATTTATATGATATGCCAAGGGCTTTTAGTTTAGCGGTTATCTCCGCTACCTTGGCATCAATAGTGGCAAGTTGTTCTTCATTTTTGTATATAGGAACTATAACTACCTGATATGGAGCAAGATTTGGTGGCAATACAAGTCCGTTGTCATCAGAGTGGGTCATAATTAAAGCACCCATCAGACGGGTTGATACACCCCACGATGTTGCCCATACAAGTTCCTGTTGGTTCTCTTTGTTAAGGAACGTAACGTCAAACGCCTTTGCAAAGTTCTGTCCAAGGAAGTGTGATGTGCCAGCCTGTAATGCCTTGCCGTCTTGCATAAGAGCCTCAATGCAGTAGGTCTCCAATGCTCCTGCAAAACGCTCATTGGCTGATTTTACACCACGTATTACAGGTACAGCCATAAAGTTCTCTGCAAAATCTGCATAAACGCCAAGCATCTTTTTAGCCTCCGCCTCAGCCTCTTCACGTGTGGCGTGTGCCGTATGTCCCTCTTGCCACAGAAACTCTGCGGTACGTAGAAACAGACGTGTACGCATCTCCCAGCGCACTACATTTGCCCATTGGTTGCAAAGTATAGGAAGGTCACGGTAAGAGTGAATCCAATTCTTGTATGTACTCCATATAATGGTCTCTGATGTAGGACGTACTATCAGTTCCTCCTCAAGACGTGCTTCAGGGTCAACAACAACACCGCTGCCGTCAGGATTTGTCTTTAATCTATAGTGTGTTACAACGGCGCACTCCTTTGCAAAACCCTCAACATGGTCTGCCTCCTTACTTAAAAATGATTTAGGTATAAACAGTGGGAAATAGGCATTCACATGCCCTGTCTCCTTAAACATACGGTCAAGTTCATGCTGCATTTTTTCCCAAATAGCATAACCGTATGGTTTTATAACCATACAACCTCTGACCGCAGACTGCTCCGCAAGGTCTGCCTTTACCACTAAATCATTGTACCACTGTGAATAGTTCTCACTGCGTGGCGTAAGTTCTTTTGCCATAAGAAAGTATTTTTATCTTAAATTTGCAAAGTTACAAAAAAAATAGCAAAAAACATATATTACGGCTGTTTATTTACTATCATAAGATACCATTTAAGAAGTAGTTCATTTGTGCTGCGCCCTTTTATTTCAGGGAACTCCTTGACAAGTTCCTTGGCAAGCAGCCACTCTCCTGTAATATCGTGTTTTAAAGGGAGTTGTACAATTAAAGATGAAGGTATAAGTCTTTTGATTCTGTTTTTGAAATGTTGCAGGCGTAGTGTCTCTACAGAAGGCAAATCGCTTGCAAAATTCACTTTAAGAGGATTGAACACTTTGTCAGTCAATGTGTTTCTATATAAACTGCAATTTTTCAGGTCTGTAAAGGGTAGGGAGAGGAATGCATTTAAGAGTTCCCTGTCCCAGAATGGAAGCCTTACATCATAGCCAAAAAACAGATATGCTCTGGCGGCATTGTTAATACAATGTGTGAGTCTATGAGTAAGAGTAAACCATTGAAAGGCGGATATTCCGCTATATCCATTGTCTATGGCATTGGAAAAGAATTTGCTGACATAATTTTTTGTCGCTTTGTTATGGTTGTAAATGAAGCTGTCAAAAAGAATGGCATTGCTAAGTGTTTTAGCGGTTGAGTTACTGTTAATTAATGATTTACGTATATGGCTTCCTGCCAAAAAATCACCTGAATGACCTGGAATAAATACTGCTTCATCTTCCAAAACACCTAATGATTTCAGCTTTTTTACTGCATAAAACTCATATAACCATAGGAAGTTGGTTAATCCGCCCATAAAACTACTGTATTGCCTGAATTCAGATGTTGAGAACAACTCTTTGGCGTCAGCATCGGCAGGGTTTATTAAATAAATTCTGAAGCCTAATTGTTTGGCAACCTTAAAGGCAGTGGTACATTCCTGACTCTCTTTTGTGCCAATTGTGTAACAAATTACATTTTCATATCCATTGAGTCTCATCATACAGGCAATAAGCCTTGAATCATATCCTCCACTTAGTGGAATCACAATCTGCTTTCCTTTAACAGAATCAATAGCCCGTTTGAATGCATTGTCAATTATTTCCATAATCTGACTCTCTGTCAAACTATGTTCCTCTTCTGTCAAGTGCAGGTAGGTCTTGTAACAAAGTTCAGATGTGATGTTGTTAGAATACACCAATAAGTGGAACGGTTTTACTTGCTTGATGCCGTCAATAAGAGTTAATCCCGTAGGTGTGAAACTTGATGCTTTATAAAACTGTACGGCAAAATCACTCAATTTGTCATTTTTTGAGAGTAACTTTCTGAAATCATTTGAGATTTGCAAACCGTCAGTGCCTTCTTTGTAATAAACAGGATAAATTCTGGCGTCACCTATGCTTGCCGCCTTAAAGTCAGGTGTGTCAATAATAAAAGAGAATATGCCGTTTGCAGAGCGTAGTCTTTCAAGTAGGGTGTCAGTATCGGCGATACAAAAATAGTCTGCCAATCCTTTGTCTGTCAAAAGATTGCCGTTAGCGTAGCAGTAACCTGTCACTGATATATATTTGTCATGATACCACTCTGTCATGATTCCTTATTAAAATGAACATCCATATAAGTTGAGCAAGCAACACAAATGCACTTACACTGAAAAACAAGACAATGGCAAGTTTGAAATCATTTTGAAGGATTCCGATTATCAGTGCCACAATTCTTAATACAAAGTATGCTATCTCAAAAATCAAAAGACCTTTTTGCTGTTTGAACAGATTAGGAATAAAATGAACGGAGCCCAAAACAACAAGTATAGCCAGCCATGGTAACATAATTCTTATATATTCACCTGATTCTCTCCATTCATCTCCAAGAATGAAAGCCGTAAGCCAAGGAAGGAAAAAATACAGGACGGCGAATATAGGAATCACTATGCAGGTTGCCGTTTTTGTAAAATAAGACAGAATAGGCATAAGCGTTTCATTGTTTGAAACCTTTTCTGAAAAACGTTGGTATAACACACCGTGTACAGATGAGTTAAAAAGATTTATAGGTTTGAAAGCCAGTGTAAGAGCCATGCCGTAAATTCCTATCTCAGATAGAGAGAAGAACGGAGTCAGCAAAAAGACAGGTAGGCTTCCGCTAAAGTTATTTACAATTGAACGAGGCAATGAGTATTTTGGAAAGGCAGAATACTCTTTTGCCATAGCGATACATTCTGTTTTGTTTACACTGAAAAGTGGAGACAATACCTTCCTTAAATTTTTTGACAAACACCCCGCAAATGCTATAATGGGTGCAACGGTCATTGATATTATCATTCCGTAAGCGGTGTTCCCCAATATACCGAATGCACTTTTTGCAGAGGCGTTAAAGACACTTTGGGTTATGGTGTAGCCGCTTATCTTCACAAACTCCTTTTTTCTGTAGAACCAGTGGCTAATCAGCATCCATAATGCTGAAAAAAACACATATAAAGGAATAAGGTAAAAGATATCAGCAAGTAAAGGAGCGTTAAAAGCCGAAGCGATAAGGTGTGAGAACGGCAAGGATAAAAGGCATATTAGTGTAACTGCTAATGTACATGCAAATCCCGTTTGAAAACACGCCGATGCCTTATTGTCATCATTTGGCAAAAGTATTGCGTCATGATATTCCGCAGTGGCAAACAGAACCATAATGCCGGCAATGCTTAAAAAAAGATTCAGCAGCCCAAAATCATCAGTTGAATATAACCTTGATAGAACAGGGTATATGGCAAGAGATATTATTTGGGCAATAGTATTTCCACCCAACATAATGGTGGAGTTTTTAACCAAATCCTTCATACAGCAGACAAATTTACTTAAAATTTTATTAATGTTAAAAAAAAATAACTAATTTTGCAAAAAGTGTGTTTATGTCAAAGTTTACAAAGCATATTTGGAGAGCGTTTGGAAAAGTGTTTTATCCTCATTTTCACAACGATGCCTATATTAACTCCACATTGCTCAAATATATTTTCTGGCAGAAAATCTGCGGTATAAACAGAAGCACACCATGGCCTGTTCATTTTACTTCCAAGATTATTGCCTCTGAAAACATCAAGAATGGTACAAGGGCTCCAGGTTCTGCCGTGGGGTGCTATATTGATGCCAGAAATGGTATTGAAATAGGAGAAAATGTGTACATTGGTCCGAAAGTGTCAATAATTAGTAAAAGTCATAAACTTGATGACTTTACTCAATATTCAGAGAGCGAACCAGTTAGAATAGGACGTAATAGTTGGCTTGCTACAGGTTGCATAATATTGTCCGGAGTCTCATTGGCAGAACACACCGTTGTTGGTGCAGGTGCGGTTGTAACGCACTCATTTACAGAAAGTAATATTGTATTGGCGGGAAGCCCTGCAAAAATAGTCAAATCAACGGGGAAGTATAATGAAAATGTCTGAGTTTCAAAATGATGAGTATCGTGCATTGTGTGCAAAGCATGGAGAGATTCCGTTGTTTATGCAGGCTTGGTGGATGGATGCGGCTTGTGGAGAAAACGGATGGATTTCATTTGTAGCAAAAGGTAAAGGTGGCTTGTGTGAAGGAGTTATGGTTCTTCATTTTAGGAAGAAATATGGCTTCAAAATAGTTTGCCAACCTATTTTGACACAATATAATGGTGTTTGGCTGTTTTATGGGGAGAATATGAGCATGCATCAACGCTACGAACTTGAAAATAGAGTCATGTCATATTTTGCTGATTGTCTATTGTCTCTGCATGTTGATTTCTATCAGCAGAACTTTAATAAGGAAATAGGAAATTGGCAACCATTTTATTGGAAGGGTTTTAAACAAACTACCAGATATACGTTTGTTATCCCCAATATTTCTGATTGGGATAGGGTATATGCCGGTTTTTGCTCAGAGTATAAAAGAAAATTAGAGAGGGCTGATAAAAAATTCAGATTCAGAACAGACATTTCCGCTTTGGAGTATTGCTCTTTTCAAAAATCCTGTTTAAGGCACAGGGGAAGAATGCCACTATATTCGGATGAAACGTTTATAAATATATTTAATGCCGCCAAATCAAGGGGTCAGGCTACTATAGTAGGTATTGACAAGGAAGATGGTGTAATGTGTGCAATGTTGTGCTTGGTTTGGGATAAGAATTCGGCATATAATCTTGCTTTATCTGTTAATATATTAGATAAAGACAGCTGGACAATAAGGGTGAAAATAATAACGGAAGCCATAAAATTTGTATCGGATAAGACACAAAATTATGATTTTGAGGGAAGTATGATTAATGGTGTTGCACAGAGAGACCAAGCTTTTGGAGCCGTGCAAATGCCTTATTCCTGCATTTCCAAAATCAATAACCCCATACTGAAGCTGTGGTACTTGATAAAGGAGAAAGGATAAAGGAGAAATATATCTCATTTACAACTTCGTTGTGAATTTTGTCGTGACTCGGCATAGTGAACAAGTTCACTATGCTCTCGCTACTCCAAAATTTCTCATTTGGCTCCGCCCAGCTTCGCAGTCTCATTTCTCATTTCTCATTTCTCCTTTATCATTTCTCCTTTATAACAAAGATGTCCTCATCAGGATTCTTCATTAGGTATTGCTCTCGGGCAAATTTTTCCAAATCCTCATTGTCAGATTGCAGTTGCTTCAGCTTCTCTTGATTTTTGCGTGTCACCTCTTTGTAGTATTCAATTTCCTGCTCCAATGCCTTTATTTTGTGCTTATACTCAATGCGTTGAACCGCATTGTGCTTTTCGCCCAAAAACATGAAGAACAGAAATACAGCAAGAGTGAGAGTGTATTTGTTGAAGATTTTTTTCAGTATGTTCTTTGCTTTTTCCTTATTCATTGCATATTTATACAAAATCAAGATGCAGACGGCGGCATAAATCCCTTAGTTTCTCATTCTTGTCAGCCATTGCCTTTGCTCTCTCTATTGGTGTAAGGTTTAGTTCCTTTCTGTTTATTTCAGCAACATTAATCTTAACTTTTATGTGGTCATTCTGCAACTCATTCCTTAGATGCAATGTCAGCAAATCCAAAATTTCATTCATCTCTGTTGCCACCAGGTCTCCGGGTACATCAGTTGTAACTGTCATGTTTTCCTGCTCCCACAGAGGTTGCCTTGCAAATATGAAATGAAGGCTTTGCTTGTCCCTTATTTTAGAAGGGAACTTAATCCATGCCTTGAAAACATCCTCCTCATTAACCTCTTTCTCCCTTAAGGTCTGTTTTGTCGTGTCTTTATTCTGTTGACTTTTCGCTTTCTCCGTATTAAGAGCGGCACCCATTGAAAGGTCTATTTTCCCTTTTACAAACGATATTCGCTTTGGCTCTTGTGGTTGCTGCTCAGTGACAGCCTGTTTCACCGGAACGGTAAATTGTTGTGTGGCAGTATCTTCAGGGAAGAACGGTTTTAACGGGAACTTTTTCCTCAGCCTAATTTTTTTTTTGCTCCGAAAGTTGGCACAAACGGATTAACATCAATTCAACTGTAAGCCTCTTGCTCTTGCTTTGCCTGTAACTTATATCGCAGTCATTTATTATTTCAAGAGCATTGAAGAGGAACTCCTGCTGACATTTTGCCGCCTGCTCCACATAACTCTTCTTAACACTCTCTCCTGTTTCAAGCAATGAGGCGGTGGCGACATCTTTGCAAACCAGAATATTACGCACATGCTCCATTAGTCCAAGCACAAAATTGTGGGCGTCAAAGCCGTTTGCAAGAATTTCATCAAGCATAAGCAGTGCACCGCTTATATCTTGGTTTAGGAAAAAGTCAATACCTTTGAAATAGTAGTTGTAGTCAAGAATGTTAAGGTCATCAATAACATTCCTGTATGTTATCTTGTTTCCACAAAAACTTACAACACGGTCAAAAATTGAGAGAGCGTCACGCATGCCTCCGTCAGCCTTCATTGCAATAACTCCCAATGCCTCTTCCTCCGCTTCAATGCCCTCCTTGCTTGCAATGTCCTTCAAATGCCCTACAATGTCATCTACGCTCATTCTGTTGAAATCAAACACCTGACATCTTGAAATTATTGTAGGCAGAACCTTGTTCTTTTCAGTTGTTGCAAGAATAAATATGGCGTATGAAGGCGGTTCCTCAAGTGTCTTAAGAAATGCGTTGAATGCACTTTGTGAGAGCATGTGAACCTCATCAATGATATAGACGCTGTATTTTCCTATTTGTGGCGGTATGCGAACCTTGTCAATAAGCCCACGAATATCATCAACACTGTTGTTTGAAGCCGCATCAAGTTCATGAATGTTAAGGGAACGCTTCTCTTGAAATGCCTTGCACGATTCACACTCGCCACAGGCATCGCCGTTCTCTTTTGGATTAAGACAATTAATGTTTTTAGCAAGAATACGTGCAGTGGTGGTTTTGCCCACACCTCTTGGACCGCAGAACAGGTATGCGTGGGAAATCTGACCTGACTTTACTGCGTTACGCAGCGTTGTTACAAGCGATTTCTGCCCTACAACCGTGTCAAACGTGTCCGGTCTGTACTTTAATGCTGAAACTACAAAATTATCCATATATCTCTGCAAAGATATAAAAAAAATCCAAATTATTCCAAAGTCTGACACAGTGTTTTTGTGAACATCCAACATTTTTCAACTGTGCTTATGTAGAGTGTCTCAGCAGGGGAATGAATGTCAAGGATTTTAGGGCCTATTGAAATCACATCCATTGCAGGATATGATTTTGTAAACAGTCCGCATTCAAGTCCTGCGTGAATGGCTTTTACCCTTGGCTCACCGCCAAACAACTCTTTATAAACTTTGACAGCGGTGTTGAGTAATATTGAATTTTCTTTTGGCTCCCAACCGGGATATTGACCTGACATAACCACTGTGGCACCGTATGATTTTCCTATCGATTCAATCTTATGTGCAACCTCATCTCTTTTGGCATCGCTTGCTGAACGTTGGCTTGTTCCAATTGCTAACTTCCCGTCCTCCTCTCTTATGTAAGCCAAATTTGTAGATGCGTAAACCAGTGAAGGGTTGTTTTTGAAAAACTCCAACGCTCCGTGTGGAATATCATATAGAATATTGACAATACTTTCTGTAAGTTTTTTTGTAAAGGCGTTCCCGTCAATTTTACAGGATTCCATTTCAAGTTTCATTTGCGGTTCGTCCTTCAACCATTTATCTTGACACTCCGATTCAAAAACGTTCCAAGCCACACGCACATTCTCCTTCTCACTCCATGGAACTGCAATTACAGCCTCCGCCTCTCTTGGTATGGCATTGCGCAGTCCGCCACCATTTATTGTAACAATTTTGTAATCTGTCTTTAAGTTTTTAAGAAAAGTTGCCAATAGTTTGTTTGCATTGGCACGCGGCTTGTCAATGTCAGAACCACTGTGTCCTCCAGTAAACCCTTTTACAGCAATATGCAAGCCAAACGGCTTGAATTCAGTCTGCTCTTTGTTTATGTCAAGATACATTACTGTGTCCATTCCACCGGCACACCCTATAATAATCTCCTCATCATCCTCAGAATCAAGATTTATCATAGTCTCAGATTTCAATATTCCTGATTTTAAGTAAGTTGCACCTGTGAGTCCTGTCTCCTCCTCAACGGTAAAAAGGGCTTCTAACGGACGCTTTATGTCAGTATCTGTCAGTAAAGCCATGGCAATGGCAAGACCAATGCCGTCATCTCCGCCAAGAGTTGTGCCGTCAGCCGTAACAGTATCGCCACTTACAATTGTTTGAATAGGGTCTTTCTTAAAGTCATGGTTTACGTTTGAGTTCTTTTCACACACCATATCCAAATGTCCCTGAAGCACAATGCTTTTGCCTATGCCGTCCTTCCTTATTACAAGGTTCCCCACCTCATCAACTATATATTCAAAATTATGTTGCTTAGCAAACTCAATTATGTGTTTACGCACCCCTGCCTCATTACCTGAACCTCTTGGCACTCTACAAATGCCGGCAAAATATTTCCAAACTTCTTTTGGCGCTAAATCAGTGATTTTCATAAATCTTTTAATTTTTTGCAAAAATACAAAATATTGTTTCAAAAACCATTATCTTTGTACAGTTTAACTTTTAATTTATTTAGTCATGAAGAAAAAATTTTTACTCATTGCTCTTGCAACAGCATTTGTAACAAGTGCGTATGCCTCTAAGGTTAACATTGGAGTAGAAGCAGGTTATGACTTCTCTCACTATCGTATGTCACAAGAAACAGAGGTAAAAGGTGGTGGAGTTACCGCATTTGAAGGGATTTACCAATACTCCACAGTTATAGATTATATATCAGAAGTGTATCAAGGTGATAAAAGAGTGTCAAGAGAAAAAAAGTCTGTAAGCACAGGTCGTACTCCTCAAATGAACGGTTTTCATGTAGGTCCAACATTTGATGTCCGCTTTAGTGACAGAATGGGTCTTGGTCTTAGATTTGCATTGGAGTATCAATTTTTAACTACTCCTGGTCAAATTTTTGATACAAAGGATGCTCGTGAAATAAATGCAAAAGTAAAGGATGTGGTGACTTATGCAACCTATCAACATTCCTTGTTACTTCCTGTTCGTCTTTCATATACCTTTAATCTTGGTGAAAATTGGAATATTTGGGTT
The DNA here is from genome assembly GCA_045643245.1 of Candidatus Enterocola sp. GTDB lineage: Bacteria > Bacteroidota > Bacteroidia > Bacteroidales > Paludibacteraceae > Enterocola. The sequence goes on along the minus strand of JAZUKL010000049.1, from coordinate 23,642 downwards.
ATGACAGGTCCTGAACTTGAAATAGGATTATCCAGTACGTTCAATGTAAAGTACAATTCAAGATATTCAATTGACGGAAAAAGCCACATTGAAAAATATGATGCCTATACAGGAAAATCTTATTTAGACGGAAATGATATTACGGAAGGTGAACCGCAAGCAGAGTTGAATCGTTGCAATCTTACTTGGGGTTTAGGTGCAGGATTCGGCTACAAGAATTTCAATTTCTCTGTAGTTTATGATTTTGGTTTGGAAAACTTGAGTTATGTCCGTAAAGTGATGGATACTTCCTATTCAATAACCAATGACCAACTTAAGATTGCTGTAAGCTATACATTCCCTGTTAAGAAATAATAAATATCCAAATATCCTAAAAAGTACGGAAGCGTTTGTAGTTTCCGTATTTTTTTTGTAATTTCGCAAAATATATTGTAAAAGATGCTGAAACTTTTTCTCATAATATTTGCTTTGTTGTTAGCGGCGGTGCTGCTTATGGGTTTCAGAGTGTTCTTTACCAAAAACGGCAAATTCCCGAACAGTCATGTAGAGGGTAATGCCGCATTAAGAAAAAAAGGAATAACCTGTGCACGCTCACAAGATAGGGCTGCACGCAAAAAAACAATAGATTATGGAAACAGAAAATTTGAATCAGGAGACTGAAGTAAAGGAAAAAGAGAGTTGCAAATGTTGTAAGTGCTGCAAGTATATGCCTCATATATGTATGGGAATACTTGCTGTTGCGGTAATAGTGCTTTACATATTGTTCTTTGTTCCAAAGTGCGGTGGAGCGGCAGATGTGCCTGAAATTGCACCTGATGAGCAACTTCCTATTGCATACGTTGAAATGGACTCATTGCTTGCAAAGAGTACTATTTATCAGCAAATGCAGGAGGAACTTTTGGCACAACAGGAGCGTTCAAGAGCAACTCTTAATCAAAAGGCAAGTGCGTTGCAAGCCGATGCTCAGGATTTTCAGAACAAACTTGAAAACCGTGCGTTCCTTTCAGAAGAGCGTGCCCGTTCAGAGCAGGAAAGAATTATGCGTATGCAACAGGAACTTGAGCAACTTGATGCCCGTCTTACACAGGAACTTGCTGCAAAACAGGCATATATGCTTGATTCCCTTATGACAATAATTGACAATACAGTAGAGCAATATAACGCAGACAAAGGCTATCATTTCATATTCAGCAATACCGGCAGTGCGGTAATACTTTACGGCAATCCGGGATATGATATTACAAATGATATACTGACATTACTGAATAAATAATTCAAGTATCATTAGTGGACAGTGGACTTAATTAGTGGACAGTGGACAGTGGACAATGATTACTATACACTATTAACTGTCAACTATCAACTGAATATGAGCAACTTGTTGCGAATAATATACATGGGTACGCCGGAGTTTGCTGTGGCACCCTTAAAGGCATTGGTAGATAACGGCTACAATGTAGTGGCAGTGGTTACTATGCCTGACAAGCCTGCACAGCGTGGCATGAAACTCCAATATTCAGCCGTAAAGCAGTACGCTTTAGAGGCTGGATTGCCTGTGTTGCAGCCTGAAAAGCTAAAAGACCCTCAATTTCTTGAGGTTTTAAGAAATTATAATGCTGATTTGCAAATAGTTGTAGCGTTCAGAATGTTACCTGAAGAGGTTTGGAACATGCCACCAAAAGGAACTTTCAATCTGCATGCATCACTGCTACCACAATACAGAGGTGCCGCACCAATAAATTGGGCAATAATAAACGGAGAAAAGGAGACAGGCGTTACAACATTCTTCCTTAACCATAATATTGATACAGGAAATATAATAATGCAGGAGCGTACTCCCATTAACCCCGATGATAACATTGGCACGCTCTATGACCGTCTGATGCAAATAGGGGCAGGAGTTGTGCTACAGACAGTTGATAAAATAGCCTCGGGGAGTGTAAAGACATACGCTCAAGATGAAAATCAGGAACTTAAACCGGCACCTAAGATATTTAAGGAAGATTGTCTCATTTTGTGGGACAAGTCAGCAAAACAAGTCAACGACTTTGTAAGAGGGCTGTCACCATATCCTGCCGCATATACAACACTTAAAACCCAAAAAGGAGAGGATTTGAGAGTTAAGGTTTTGAAGGTTTTGCCAGAACAGACAAAGCACAATGAGGCAGATGGGATAGTGCTTACTGACAACAAAAATTATATAAAGATTGCCGTAACTGACGGCTATATATACTTAGACCAAATCCAACCCGCAGGCAAAAAAGTGATGACAATTAAGGAATTTCTAAATGGATACAAAATAAAGGAGAAATGAGTCCTTTTTCCTTTCTCCTTTAAAAATTATGATTGACCACGCCACAGTCCAGAAGATTCTTGACACCGCACGCATTGAAGATGTGGTGTCAGACTTTGTCACCCTAAAACGCAGGGGTGTGAACCTTATTGGATTGTGTCCGTTCCATAATGAGAAAACCCCCTCATTTACAGTAAGCCCTGCAAAAAACATTTGTCATTGCTTTGGTTGTGGCAAAGGAGGCTCCCCCGTAAACTTTATTATGGAGCATGAAAGCCTCTCTTACGCCGATGCCCTCAGGTATCTTGCAAAGAAATATGGCATACAAATAGTTGAAAAGGAACTTACAAAGGAGGAACTTGACAAACGTTCTGACCGTGAGAATATGTTTGCCATGAACGCCTTTGCCCTAAAATACTTTACCAATTCCCTGCTCAATACAGACGAGGGAAGAAACATAGGTATGGCATATTTTCGTGAACGTGGTTTCACTGATGCCACCATTCAAAAATTTCAACTTGGCTACTGCCCTGATAAGTTTGAGGCAGTAAGCGTTGCCGCCCTCAAATCAGGATACAGCCGTAAATATCTTATAGATACCGGACTTTGTACAGAAAATCAGAAAGGAGGCTTGACAGACCGTTTCCGTGGCAGAGTAATGTTTCCTGTACATACCATATCAGGTCAAGTGGTGGCATTTGGAGGCAGGGTGCTGAAAAAGGCAGAGAACGTTGGTAAATATGTAAATTCCCCTGAATCAGAAATATACCATAAAAGCAATGAACTCTACGGACTATATTTTGCAAAGAACGCCATTCAAAAAAATGATGTCTGTTATCTTGTAGAGGGTTATGCTGATGTAATATCAATGCATCAGGCAGGGGTTGAGAATGTGGTGGCATCGTCAGGAACATCACTTACAACAGGCCAAATCAGGCTTATTCATAGGTTCACCTCCAATATTGTGGTGCTTTATGACGGGGATTCGGCAGGAATAAAGGCATCAATACGTGGCATAAACATGCTGCTTGAAGAGGGTATGAATGTAGAGGTGGTTCTGCTGCCTGACGGAGAAGACCCTGATTCATTTGCCCGTAGCCAGGATTCCACAAAATTCATAGAGTATATAAACACTCACAAAACAAACTTTATATCATTCAAGACATCGCTGCTTTTAGAGGAGGCAGGCAATGACCCAATAAAAAAAGCGGCACTAATTGGAGATATAGTGGATAGTATTGCCGTAATATCGGACAAAATTCAGCAGGCTATATATATTAAGGAATGTGCCGTCAGATTCTCAATGCGTGAAGAAGTGCTTGTTCAAGAGGTTGCAAAGCGGCAGAAAACCGCCACAGACCAGCCAAAGCCTACATCGGGCGGAATAGAGAAGGCTACAATAGAGAGCAGTCAGTCTCAAAGCCGTCCTGTAACATTCAAAGAGGAACGCCAACTTATAAAATATGTGCTCCGATACGGAAGAGACCTTATTGACATTAACTCCAACGGCAACAACATAGAGATTTCAGTTTTGGAGTATATAGCTGGAAGCATTGAAGCGGACGATATGCCGTTAAGGTATCCTATTCATATACAGATACTTGAGGAGGCTTTGACTTGTAACGGCGATTTGCGTTCCTATTTCCTTAATCACCCCGACATGGAAATCCAGAACTACGCATTTTCACTTACAGAGGACAAATATGAGAAAAGTGCCCTGTATGTAACAAACGAGAGTGAGTCTGCTCATAAAGTAAGACTGTCAGGTGAAGTTCAGACGATTATGTTTGAATATCGTTTTGCAATAATAAAGGAGAGGTGTGCGGCAGTAAAAAAGTCTATTGAGGAGGCAACAGTATCGGGGAATAATGAAAAAGTGGACGAACTGCTACGAGAACTCCACTCTCTTAATGCCAGCAGAACCCAAATATCAGCACTGCTTGGCGGTAGAAAATAAATCAGTTTTTCTTTAGTGTGAACAAGAACTCAAGACCTCCGCCTTGACGGTTCTTTGCGGTAATTCTGCCACCATGAAACAACACTGCGTTTTTAACAATGGAAAGACCAAGACCGGTGCCTCCAGCCTTGCGTGAACGTCCGTTATCAACACGGTAAAAACGGTCAAACAATCTGTCCAAATGCTCTTCATCAACACCTGTACCGTTGTCTGAAAATGAAAAATACAGAAATTCGTTGTCAGAACGGTAGCAGTTTACATTAATAGTAATGTCTTCACCTGCATAAGCCAAACAGTTGTCCATAAGATTTCTGAAAATGGAGTAGAGCAGAGAGGCATTGCCCGTAATCATTAGTTTTTCAGGAATGTTTTTTATTACTGTAAAGTTCTTCTCCTCAATTATAAGTGCCAAATCCTTAAATACATTGTTGATTATTACAGCCAAATCAAGTTCCTCCCCTACATATAGTTCAGGAGCCTCATCAAGTTTGTTTATGGTTGAAATGTCCTGTAGCAGATTTGTCAGCCTTTGGGCTTGAGTGTAACATCTTTTTATGTAGAAATCCTTTTTCTCCTTGTCAATGTCAGGGTTTGCCAAAAGAGTTTCCATATAGCCCTGAATACTTGCAACAGGGGTCTTCAACTCATGGGAGATGTTTTGTGTAAGTTGCCTTTTAAGTTGTGCCTGCTCCTCTTTTTGAGTTATGTCATCAATGGTTATCTCAAAACTCTTGTCCTTGAAAATAAGACACGATATAAAGAATATTTTGCTGTTCTTGTCAGTCTGTATTGATTTGGTTTCAAGTTTCTGCTCGTTGCGGCGTTGTACGTCATCAAGGAAATCAATTATTTCACCCAATTCAGGAATGTCAAACACATCCTCAGAGTAACTGCATTTCTTGTCAGAAAGAATGTTTATATATTGAATGAAAAGTTCATTTGATAGAATCTCCTTACGCTGTGGAGAGTATGTAGCAAAACCTCTTTTTGAAACCTTAAGGTGTGCAAACATCTTTTCACGCTCCATTCTTAAGTCACTTAGAGCGGAATCAAGTTCATCTTGCGTTGTCTCTAAGTTTGTTTGGGCACGGTTAAGACCAAACTGTAGTGCCGCTATAGTTTTTCTATAACGGCACACAATAAAGCAATAGCCGGCAACAGCCAATGCTACTATAACGGCAATAATGATTACACTATCCATTATTCAGCCTTTTCAGCCTGATTCTCATCTTTTGCCGGACGTGGAGGACGCTCTGTAAGCACCTTGTGAGACAATTTGAACTTACCGCTCCTCTTGTCAATGTCAAGTAATTTTACAGTAATGAGATCTCCCTCTTTAAGTCCTGAGTGTTCCATATCCTCAATGCGGTTCCAGCTTATTTCAGAGATGTGAAGCAAGCCTTCCTTGCCAGGCAGGAACTCAACAAAAGCACCGTAAGGCATAATTGACTTGACAAGTGATTCATAAACCTCACCAATTTCAGGAACTGCAATGATACCCTTTACCTTGTTTACGGCTGCATCAATGGAATCCTTGTTGGTGGCTGCAATTTCAACAATACCCTTATTGTCATCTTCAGTAATTGAGATAGTTGCACCTGTCTCAGCCTGAATGCCTTGAATAATCTTACCTCCAGGGCCTATGATTGCACCAATCATGTCTTTTGGAACATCCATGGTTACAATTCTTGGAGCATGAGGCTTAAGGTCAGCCCTTGGCTCAGCAATAGTCTCCTTGATTTTGCCAAGAATGTACATACGTCCGTCATGAGCCTGCTTTAAGGCATTCTCAAGAATCTCGTATGAAAGACCGTCAACCTTAATATCCATCTGAGTGGCGGTAATACCCTTCTCAGTACCTGTTACCTTGAAGTCCATATCACCAAGATGGTCTTCGTCACCAAGAATGTCAGAAAGAATTGCGTAGTTCTTACCCTTATTCTCTGAGATAAGACCCATTGCTATATCTGATACAGGACGCTTGATTTGAACACCTGCATCCATAAGTGCAAGGGTGCCTGCACAAACGGTAGCCATTGAAGAAGAACCGTTTGATTCAAGAATATCAGAAACCACACGTACCACGTATGGATAGTTATCAGGAATCATGCTCTTAAGGGCACGGCAAGCCAAATTTCCGTGACCAATCTCTCTACGTCCTACACCACGTTGGGCCTTAGCCTCACCTGTAGAGAACGGTGGAAAGTTATAGTGAAGAAGGAATCTCTCATTGTCTTGAATGAGAGCCTCATCTATCATTTTCTCATCATCTTTTGTACCAAGAGTTACAGTACACAATGACTGAGTTTCACCACGGGTGAAGATTGATGAGCCGTGAGGACCTGGCAATGGACCAACCTCACACCAGATAGGACGTATCTCAGTGGTCTTTCTACCATCAAGACGCATACCCTCATCAAGAACGGCACGGCGCATAGCCTCACGCTCAATATCGTGGTAGTAGCGGTCAATAAGCGGAGCCTTCTCCTCAAGTTCCTCCTCAGTAAACTGAGCCTTGTACTCCTCACAAACAGCCTTGAAATTAGCTTCACGAGAGTGCTTGTCAGTATTGCATGATTTAGCAAGTTCGTATGTCTTTGCGTATGTCTTGTCATGAAGGTCTTTACGCAAATCCTCATCATTAACCTCATGGCAGTACTCACGCTTAACGCTCTTGCCATAGTCATTCATAAGTTCAAGCTGAGCCTGACACATAGGTTTGATAGCCTCATGAGCCACCTTCATTGCATTTAGAAGGTCAGCCTCCGATACCTCCTTCATCTCACCCTCAACCATCATAATGTTATCAAGAGTGGCGGCAACCATAATGTCAAGGTCTGCACTCTCAAGTTGTTTGAAAGTTGGGTCAACCACATACTCTCCATTTATTCTTGCAACCCTAACCTCAGAAATAGGACCTCCAAAAGGTATATCACTGGCAGTAAGTGCGGCAGAAGCGGCAAGTCCTGCAAGTGCATCAGGCATATCCTCACCGTCAGCACTGTATAGTGTTACGTTTACAAAAGTCTCTGCGTGATAATTGTCAGGGAACAAAGGACGTAAAGCCCTGTCCACCAAACGTGCAGTCAGAATTTCATAATCTGACGCCTTGCCTTCCCTGCGTGTGAAACCACCTGGGAAACGGCCGTTAGAGGCAAATTTTTCTTTATACTCCACGGTAAGAGGCATAAAATCAGTGCCTGGAACCGCATCTTGTGCTGAGCAAACAGTTGCCAGCAACATTGTCTTACCCATTGTAACCATTACGGCACCGTCAGCCTGCTTTGCAAGTTTGCCGGTCTCAAGGGTAATTGTCCTTCCATCACTCAGTGTGATGGTCTTTGTTACTACATTCATAACAGTACTCCTTATTTTAATGTTAAAATTGTGGCAAAGATACAAAAATTATTTGTACTTTTGCAAGATAAACCTATAAATTTATGAAAACAAGACATATTACACTGCTTTTAACACTGCTTTTTTCTGTATCAGCCGTTTATTCACAACAGGTTGGAGGATATAAGCCTGCACCTGTAAATCACCATGAATACAGAGTTTTACACCTGAAAACCAATGAATTGCCCAATCAATATGATTCACGTGGCTATGGGTATATTACAGAATCGCGTAATCAGCAGATTGGCGGCACTTGTTGGGCTTTTGCCACATGTGATGCAGTGGAGGCGCTATATAACAAATTAGGATACGATGAAGGGTACCTATCGCCTCAACTCATATCAAACTGCCATTACGGTTTTTTGTGGGAAAAGACATTGGGCGGAAACTTTGATATGTCAATTTCCATTTTGGCTAATATGAAGAGCCTTGCATACGAAAACTCATTCCCCTACGATGCGTACGACACAGAGTGTAAGCCGTTTACTGCCAATGATTTTCCGGCATACACGCTTGGAGCATATATTCTGCCTGAAGGTGATATGACTGCCATTAAGGAGTGCATTTATGAGTACGGGGCAGTGGGAGCATCTATGTTTTATGATAATGCTTATTATGATAGCAAAACAAATACCTATAAATATACAGGAGATGAATTTACAAATCATGCCATTTCTCTTATAGGCTGGGATGATGAGAAGGAGGCTTTCATAGCAAAATTCAATTGGGGTACCACTAAGTTTGATAAAGGTGTAATGTATATATCGTACGCCGATACCAAAATTACATCAGAGTGTTATGCCTTTACAGATAGAACAGAAAAAGCACAAGTGCAGAATGTCTATTACTATGACAAGAGCGGATATACGGGGTATTATCCTGGGAAGGGGCACACTATTTCAGGGTTGTCATATTTCACCCCTACAAAAAAAGAGATTCTTACCAAAGTGGGAACGTATGTGTCAAAAGCAAGCACAGAAGTTACATTTACCGTTATGGTAGGGGCGGATGTTGTACTGGAAAAAACCATAGAATGCCCGTATGCCGGTTTTTATTCAGTGGCATTGGATACCCCTGTTGAAGTTGAAGACAGATTCATAGTGGCTGTTGACTACTATGATGAAATTCCTTTGGAAACCAATATAAATGAGTACAATGACCCTGAATTCATACCTGTAGGCAATCAGTACATTCAAGTTGACGGCAAGGAAGAGGTAGCCATTGGTACAGATTCAAAAGATGTGAAATTTAGAAATGTAAATCTTTGCATTAAAGCATATACAATTGACCATCTTCCAACTTCAGATACCAATATTCAAGGCACCGAGACCCCTGAAATTGAGGGTGTTGACATTTACAAGACAGATGGTCAGTTTGTCAAGACAGTTGAACGCATAGAAGACTTTAACTCAAAAGGCCTGTTCATCTTTGTTGAACACTACAAAAACACGCAGGACGTAAAAAGCCATTTGGTGAACCAAATGTTTTGAGAAAATAATAAAAATGCTCAAAAAATGCGTTAAAACGTAGTGGAAATACTTGCTTTGTTAAAAAAAAATAGTACCTTTGCGACGTAAAATATGTAGCAAAAAGTATGTAAAATACCTTCCTCCCGTGTTAAACGGGGGGGGTAATTTGCTTAAAATCAACAGTATACAAATTAATTAGAATATCGATTAACATTTTTTAATAACTAAAAAACATTTTAATTATGAAGAAAACTTACTTTTTACTGACAGCAATGATGCTGTTGTTTGGTGCAAATAGTTTGTTTGCATACGAAGAGTCAACTGTTGCTGTAGTTGGCGACCAAGAGTTTGATAACCTACCAGCGGCAATGGCTGCGTCTTCAGAGCAATATCCAGCCGTATTGCAGGCTGATATTACCATTGGTCAACCTATTACTATTAAAGGTAGAAAAGACTTTATTGATATGAATGGTTATAACATAACTTTCACTGGTAAAAGTAATAGGTTTTGCATGGAAGATCCAGCAGCGTTGACAATAAATACTACAAGAGTAGTTGAAGGTGGAAATAAAATCACATCATCTACCGACCCCAGTACAGGTCTTATTTCTATGATTGGTGCTAAAGAATCAGGTGAATCACACTATTGTGAATTGAATGTAGGAGAAAAAGTAACGCTTCGTAATCCAACTGATCAACAATATTATATCGTAATAATGGATGGCATTAAATACGATGGCAATAAAAAAGCAGCAAATGGTATTAAGATTAATTTTGATGGAATAGTGGAGGGTGAAACCAGTGCATTCTATATAAATGGTAATGTTAAAGCCATCACAGGTGATGTTCCTCAAATTAATATAGGTCCAAAAGCCGTTATTACAACTAATGGCAATGCAATATATGCCGCAGGGTATGCCATTTGGAATATTCAAGGCTCTGTTACAGGTACCACATGTGCATATGTAAAGGCTGGCACATTAAATATTGACAATGCCAAATTACATGCAGTAGGAACTGGAAGAGATCCAAAAGCTGATGGCAGTGGAGCCACCTCTACTGGTGACTGCATTATTATGGACTCTAACAAGAGTTATGCGGGTAAAATTAATGTTAGTATAACAGGTGAGAACACAGAGTTTAAATCTGAAAACGGATATGCCATACAAGAGGCTCTTACAAATAAGGAGGAAACTGCTACAATTGGTTTGACAATATCTAATGGTACCTTTATTGGTGGTGCAGGTGCAATTAAATATTCAGATAAGCTTAGACAAGCCCTTATTGATGGTTCAACACCGGAAACTTGGATACTAAACGCTATAACAGGCGGTAAATACTCATCAAATCCATTTGTCAGTGCCGATGATTTTGTGGTTGTTGACACCAAGTCAGGAGACACTCCGTTTGTTGTTCAAGAAGCCACACTTCCTGTTCCTGCAGGTGGAACAACATATATAACCTCAAAAACAACTCTAGAAGGGGATTATTCTCTTGGTGAGAAAAGAGGAATTGTGGTTCAAACAGGTGCGGAACTTGAGATTACCGGTTCTCTTACAATAGAAGATGACATAGATAATATGGTTATAGTTGAACCTAACGCCAAGTTTATCGTTAATAGCATTGTTTCAAAAAATGTTTCCAATATAATTCTTAAAGATGCCATAAATATGAATACAGGTGCTCTTATTTATTCAGGTTCAAACGTAGCATCACCTAAGGGTACTTGTCAGTTGGCTTTGAGTGCTAAGGATTTAGGTGGTGGCAATTACAAATTCCAGCATTTTGGCGTTCCTACAGTTACAACACCTACACTAGTTAAGAGTGTACCAATGGCATTCTGTAATTGGAACCGTACAAAAGGTTGGGAGTATGTTCACTCTGATGCATTAAACGCTCCGTTTGTAGGTCATAATGTAACAGCAAACACCACTGAAGCGGGTCAGATTTTAGGCTTTGCAGGAGACTTGGTAACCAATCAAGATGCTACATTTGCTCTTAATGGTAATGGTTATACCGCTCTTTCTAACAGTTATACTGCACCTATGGACATTCAAGCAATTCATAACAGTTTGAATGGAGTTTCTACTGATAAGGAATTATGGATTTACATTGCTGACAATGCTGAAATTAAATTTGAGCATATAGGTCCTGATTACTATTTGCTTCCTAATCCTAAGATTACAAAACTACAGCCTATGCAAGGTTTCTTCCTTGTAAATGAAGGTGAAGAGACAAGCTTTACTGTTGCATATCAAGATGCTGTATTCTCTGAAGGTGAACTCAAGGCAGCCTTTGCTGATGTTATTGATGGTGGTGCCATTACAATAAGTGACGGTGCTAATGCATCTGATTTATATCTTTTCCGCAGTGATTCTTATGAAGGAATATCAGGCTCAAAGCAATTTGAAGGAGCTCCTATAAAGATATATGTAAAAGAGGGAGAGAACAAGTGGGCTACATTCAAGTCAAAATCGTTTGAAGAACAATTTGTAGAGATTGAGACAACAACTGCCACAAACTATACTCTTACATTCTCTCAACTTATGAACGAAGGTTTCAGCATAACTGATTTGGATAATCCTGGAGTTGAAATCAAGGTTTCTGAAGGTGGAAAATATGAGTTTACAGCCACTCCAAGTACAGCCGTTAAGCGTTTCAAACTTGGCAAAGGTGTTCTTGATGCCGGTAATGTTGAAAATAACACACTTGACATGTGGGTAAATGGTGGAACTCTTTATGTAGCAAACGCAGAGTCTGATATTGTTGTAATAAATGCTGCAGGTGTTACAGTTCTAAAAGCAAAGGCTAACGGAAATGCCGTTCAAGCAATAGGTATAGCAGATTTTGCTAATGGTATGTATATAGTTGAGAGTGGTTCATTAAAAGCGAAATTTATAAAATAAGAAATATGAAAAAGAGTTATGAAAGTCCAAGCCTGACCGCTTTGGCATTTGAAATTGAAAGTTCTGTTTTGGGAACTTCATTTGCCAAACCTACTACAGATGCTCAGGGAAATCCAATCTGGTCTTAACGCAGTAAATTTCAAAAATATTGTGTAATTAGAAAAGCGGTCATTCTATCTTTTTGAGTGACCGCTTTTGTAGATGGAATGCGTTGCCGTATAATACATATTTCACTTGTTGTCATAGCACTGTTTTTCAGTATCAGTGCTATGGCTTTCAGTACGTGGGATGGTGTCTCAACCTTAATTTGGAGTAAGGGCGACGGCTCACAGTCTAATCCTTATGTAATTGAAACCGCCGAAAATCTTGCGTATCTTGCTAATTCCGTTAATGATGGAGAGCAATATTCAGGTGTGTACTTTAAGTTGGGGGCAAGCATTGACCTTAACGGTTATGAGTGGACTCCTATAGGAGAATCAGAAGCCACTGCGTTTTCAGGTGTTTTTGATGGTGGTAATAGGGTGGTTTATAACTTGAATGTTACAGGAGAAAGAAGTTTATATGGCTTGTTTGGTTGTGTAGCAAATGGTGCTGTAACAGATATAGCCTTGGAGAATTGCAATATAGAGATAAAAAACAGTGCCTCAATAACAAATGACATATATGCAGGTGCCATTGCGGCATATATAAATAAACCTGCCGTTGTTATAAAAAACTGCTATGCCACAGGCAAAACCGTTGTAAGGAATCAAGAGGGCAATGAGTGTGAAGTTTTTGATTCTCATAAGTTGTATGAGGGTGGTCTGTTTGGCGGCATAAGTGATGGTACAGTAAAACTTTGTTACAATAGAGTTGATTTTAGTGCCGCAGGTAATGGAAGCGTGGGAGGGGTAGCAGGTTGTGCTGTCGCCACTTCATTCACAGAATGTTATAATAAAGCTGTTATACGTGGAAAAGCGTGCCATGCAGGCATATTAGGTGAGTCTGTTGCATCTTCAAACAGTAATAAAAACTCCATAACAGGGTGCTATAATACAGGGGAGATAGTGAATTGCGATGAACCTGATGCCAATAATTATAATGGTGGTATTTGTGGCTATGCAGGCTATACAGATATAAAAAATTGTTACACAGTAGGTCTTATGACCAATTTCAGTACTGCCTATAAGAATTATTGTATCGGGCTTAATCAATCGACTTCAAGCAGAAACAGTATATTCTGTCTAAAGGATATTACAGGAACTAGTATATCAGATACTAAAAGTAATGGAAGCAGAGCCACTAAAGCACAGTTGCAAGCCAGTAACGCTCCGCAGTTGATTGGCACTAATTTCTTTCAACTGGATGTGTCAAACTCCTTTAATGATGGCTATTGCATCAATCTAAACGGAATATCAAATATTGTAACAGATGGTGCTACCTTTATTGGAGAGGGTTCAGTGGTTATTGATGGCAGTGCGTATGCTCACAATAATTGTGGACGTGGCTTCTGGTGGGGAGAGGCAGATAGTCCTAATTGGACTCAACATAGTACAGCTGATAGCATTTTGAATCATTACAAAATAGATAATCTTGAATATGGTAAGAAATACGGATATAGTGCATATCATAAAATACGCGGTTCTTCGGCAGTAGAAGAAGAGAGGGGGGCGGATAGATATTTCATTATGGAAAAGGGTGTACTATGTTATGGAACACCATATTCATATCATGGTAAAAAATTCACTATGCCTGGCTATTATGAGGTTGAAGACGGAGACACAACTTATTTATTAGATTTAAGAATAGATAATTATAAGGCTTGGTTTTATAATGATGATGGTTCGCAACTGCTTTGTGGCCCGTTTGATGTTCCGTGTGGAAAAACCCCTGAATACACTTGTACTACACCGGAAAAACCATCGGAGACTGAAGATTACATATATATCTTCAGTGGTTGGAATCCGCCTATAGGTGGAATATCAGCAGATACTAAGTATTATGCTGTTTTTGATAAATCATATAAGGTTAAATTTGAAAATTATGATGGTACTCTTTTACAAGAGTCTTATATGGATGTAGGAGAAATACCTGTGCCACCCGCTGCTCCGGAGCGTCCTTCCACAGCGGAGTACACCTACACGTTCAGCGGTTGGGAGCCTGAAGTTGTAGCGGTTACAGAGGCTGCCACATACACAGCCACATACACAGCCACAAAGAACAAATATAAGATAAGTTTCATTAATTATGACGGAGCGGAGATAGAGAGTTTTGATGTGGAGTACGGAGAAATGCCTGTGCCACCTGCTATTCCAGAGCGTCCGTCCACTGTAGAATATACCTATACATTCAGCGGTTGGGAACCTGAAGTTGTAGCGGTTACAGGGGCTGCCACATACACAGCCACATACACAGCCACAAAGAACAAATATAAGATAAGTTTCATTAATTATGACGGAGCGGAGATAGAGAGTTTTGATGTGGAGTACGGAGAAATACCTGTGCCACCTGCTGCTCCTGAACGTCCTGAAGAGAATTACTCAATATTCAGATTTTGTAAATGGTTGCCGTCATTGGCTGAAGTTACCGGTAATGCCACATATAAGGCATATTATAGTGCAAAAACAAATCTTCCTACTGTGTCAAATTGTTATACCTATACTTGGAAAAACAGGACAACAAAGGTTACTACAACCCTTGTATATTCCACAAAAACTATTGAGGGTAAATGTGACAGTATAGTGTATCAACATGTTGTCATCAAAGACAGTACTATAGTGGTGCTTCCTACAGTTGGCGATTGTTATGAATATACTTGGGAGGGACAGACAACAAGAAAGAGTACTGTGTTTAGAAAAGTTGATATAGGACAGAATGAATGTGACAGTATAACTTATCAACCTGTAGTAATATATGATAAGCCTGAGGTGTTTATTAATGATACCATTTCACCAGGTGTAGTATATAACAGAAATGGATTTGACCTAAAGCCTATAAATGAGTTAGGTGAATATGAATTTGAAAAAACAGATAAATCAATTTATGGTTGTGACAGCACTACAATATTGATATTGCAAGTAGTGCCAAACCGTTCAATCCCAATACAGCCTGCAAAGTATGTTCAGTACATAGGCGGACGTTTTAATTGGCAGATTAAAAATGCCGAGAGTTTCCCTAATATGCGAGTTGCAATATTTGACCGCAACGGGCGTAAACTCATTGAGTATCGTGGATACTCAAACAGTGATGGTTGGGATGGACACTACAACGGTCATATTCTTCCTGCTACGGACTATTGGTATTGGATAAAGGATGATTACTTTGGCATTGTAACAGGTCATTTCACTCTACAATATGACCACAAATGGTAAAATCATATTCAGCGGCAGAGATTCTTGCAAAAGTTTACAAAAATTCTTATTTTTGCAGTTTGAAATATAATTTGCAGAAAAATGAACCTTTTTGAACATGTAGGAAAATACTCCCGCCTTATGGCAGGTGTGTTCACAAAACCGCAAAGATGGGGTGTCCTTTGGAAACAGTATCTTAAAGAGATAGAGAAGCAGGGGCTTCAGTCAATCCTTTTGACAATAATAATATCAATTTTCATAGGCTCTGCCATTACAATGCAGATGGTTCTCAACACAGAGAACCCTATGCTTCCAAAGTATGTGACAGGTCTTACAACCCGTGAAACCTTGTTGCTTGAGTTCTCATCTACAATACTTTGCCTTATTCTTGCAGGTAAGGTTGGCTCAAACATTGCTTCTGAGATAGGTACAATGCGTATTACTGAGCAGATAGACGCACTTAAGATTATGGGCGTGAACGCTGAGAACTACCTTATTCTGCCAAAAATACTTGGTTTTGTAACCATTATTCCTGTATTGGTTATTTTCAGTATGTTTTTTGGCTTGCTTGGAGGCTATATTATTGCACTTACGGGTGTGCTTTCCCCGTCACAGTATGTTATGGGTATTCAGTATGCGTTTAATCCGTACTATGTAACCTATTCTGTAATAAAGTCTCTTTTCTTTGCCTTTATAATATCGTCAGTGTCATCATATTATGGTTACTATGCATACGGTGGTGCGTTGGAGGTTGGTAAGGCAAGTACAAATGCTGTTGTAAACAGCAGTATAATAATTCTTCTGTTTAATGTAATTCTAACTGATCTTTTGCTGGTAGGATAAAGGTTAAAAACGTAACAAAGTCATTTGGTGAGTTAACGATGATGCATGATATATCTGCAGTGTCTGTATCAGGAAAAACTAACCTTATTATAGGTCAGAGCGGTTCAGGTAAGACAGTTTTAATGAAGAGTGTCATTGGCATTCATCAAGTTGATGAGGGTCAGATTCTTTATGACGGCAGAGATTTGGCAAAGATGACAAAGAAGGAGGTTGGAATCCTACGCCGTGAGGTTGGAATGCTTTTCCAAGGCTCAGCACTTTTTGACTCAATGACAGTGGAACAGAATGTAAGGTTCCCGCTTGAAATGTTTTCAGATAAAACCAAGCAGGAGTGGGATGATAGAGTTGCCTTTTGTCTTAATCGTGTTGGGCTTAGCCATGCCGCAAAACTTTATCCGGCAGAGATAAGCGGTGGTATGCAGAAACGTGCAGCCATAGCCAGAGCCATAGTTCTGCAACCTAAATATCTGTTCTGTGATGAGCCGAACTCAGGTCTTGATCCAAAAACATCACTTACAATTGACCAACTTATCCATGAAATTACGGCTGAGTTTGATATAACCACTATTGTCAACACTCACGATATGAATTCCGTTATGGAGATAGGTGATAAGGTTATATTCATTCATAAGGGATATAAAGGTTGGGAAGGTGACAAGGATTCCATATTTGAGTCCGGTAACCAAGACCTTGAAGACCTTGTATTTGCGTCAAACCTCTATAAAAAAGTCAAGAAGTACCACAAATTAAAGTAAAGGAAAAAGGAGAAAGGAGATTTAACAGTCAACTTTCTCATTTGGCTCCGCCCAGCTTCGCAGTCTCATTTCATTATGTTTTTATTTAATCTACGCAAGCCCCGTAAGTACAATGTAAAGTACCGCTTCTATGATGAGCAGAAAGAGCGAATCAAGGAATCGGAGGAGAGGGTACGCAAGAAATTGGGATTGAATACTGAAAATGAAGCACACCCTCATACCTTACGCAGAGGTGTGTTCAGAGACAGCGTTGAGAGTACAAGAGAAGAGAAAAGCCGTAATATGAGATTTGGTATAATAATAGGTATACTGCTTATTTTTGCCTATTGTTTTATTCACTATGCAGGACAATAACACCATACATACACTGTCGTCGGCTACAATCAATCAGATTGCGGCAGGTGAGGTTGTGCAACGTCCGGCATCAGTTGTAAAGGAGTTGACGGAGAACTCAATTGATGCAGGTGCCACTCAAATTGATATTATAGTCCAAGATGCAGGACGCACCTTTATTAAGGTTATTGACAATGGTAAGGGAATGAGTGCTGAGGATTCCGTTAAGGCGTTTGAACGTCATGCCACTTCAAAAATCAACGATGCTCAGGATTTGTTTTCCTTGCGTACAATGGGTTTCCGTGGAGAGGCTCTTGCCTCAATAGCGGCAGTCAGCCGTGTTGAGATGTTTACAAAAAGGGAGTCAGACGAACTTGGCAGTCATGTTGAGATAAACGGCGGAGAACTTGCCTTGCAAGAGTTCACCACTTGCAAAAACGGCACCCAAATAATTGTAAAGGATATTTTTTACAACATTCCGGTAAGGCGTAAGTTCCTGAAGAAGAATGAGACTGAACTGCGTAACATTTTGAATGTGTTTCAGCAGGTTGCTTTGGTGTACCCAAGTATAGGGTTTACATTCAGCCATAACGGCTCAGTTCTGTTTAATCTTAAAAAGGAGAATTTCCGCCAGCGTATTGCATCGGTTTGTGGAGAGAAAACGGGAAAGGAGTTGCTTAGTATTGATGTTGACACAGTTCTTGCACATATCAGCGGTTTTGTGTCAACTCCGGCATCGGCGGTCAAAAAACAGCCCTCTCAATACTTTTTTGTAAACGGAAGGTATATTCAGCACCCCTATTTTGCCAAAGCTGTGGCAATGGGGTATGATAAAATTCTTCCACAGGATAGTAAACCGCAGTTCTTCCTCTATTTTGACATTGAACCTGATAAAATTGATGTCAATATTCACCCTACAAAAACAGAGGTGAAGTTTGAAGATGAACAGTTGCTGTTTCCAATAATTGTATCGGCGGTTAAAGAGGCGTTGGCATCGTCATGTTCAATGCCGTCACTTATGTTTGACCAGGAGGACAAGATTGAAATACCTGTCAGTGTTAATGATTTTGACAGCTTGAAACAACCACCTGTAACTCATAACCATTCATATAATCCTTTTAGCTCTCATCAGCAGGTTAATACAAATGGTGCTGTAAAAAGAAGTGTTGAAGGGTGGGAGAATTTGTACAGCCATACCAAACCAACGGAAATGGAAGAACCTGTACCACAATATGAGACAAGTTGTGAACCTTTAATAAAGTCCAAGCCTGTGTTCAATGGTTTTACATTTGACGGAAAATACATTGTATGTGCCTCTGAAAAGGGTTTGATGATAATAAATGCCTATAGGGCATCTGTAAGGGTGCTTTATGATAAATTGTCAAACATGATTAAGTCAGGTAAGAGTGTGGGGCAGTCAGTAATGTTTCCTGAAGTTCTTGAGTTCAATCAGTTGGACAACACCACATTTAAGTCTTTGAAATCTTCATTTGAGGCTGTTGGTTACAAGTTTGAGCCTTTTGGACAAACCGCTTGGCAGATTACCGCAGTGCCGTCAGTTGTGTCTGACAGTGAGGCAATTGAAATTATTAAGGATTTGACGGCTGATTCAGACGGAACATCGGTTGAGGAGGTCTTGCGGGAGTCAATGTTAGTAAGGCTTGCTGAAAAAGGGGCTTCAAAAACAAAAAGTCTGACAATGGAAATGGCATCGGAACTTGTGGAGGCTCTATTTAATACTGAAATGCCGGCATATACGCCACAAGGCAACGCTGTGTACTATGTGGTTGATAGTGAAACAATAAAAAACAAGATAGGGTGATTTTCTTAATGAAACGATTTTTGATTTCATTTGTACTGTTATTTTTTGCGAATACGCTCTTTGCGTTAGAACCAATTGTGGACCCTGATTTTGGAAAACCAACAGGTGTTGCTCCCTATTATTTTGGACCTAATGCTTTTCCTGTTCCTGAAATGATGGACGGATACACTTTCTCTGATTTACATGTTGAACTTGCTGTAGATGGATATTTTGGTTATAAGGGAGATAAGACTGAAGATATATTTGCACGTATTAATATTCCATTATTTACTCGTTGGGTGAATTTGAGTGTATGGATTCCAGCAATTGAGTGGTTTCAGATGACAACTGAGAGACAAGCGGAATGCAGACTTCAAGATAGTATAGCCATTTCAGGATATTCTGGTGGTGATGCCTATGTTTCAACAGATATTCAGGTTTTAAGTAAGGATTTTAAAAGACTTAAAGATAAACCGTATGCACATTATATTCCCGATATAACAGTTAGGGCTGTGCTGAAATCCGCTTCTGGTGGAAATTATGGCAAAGCCAGGTACTATGATGCTCCAGGGTATTGGTTTGATGCCACTTTTGGAGGGGAAATCCTAAAAAAAGAGTCTCCTATATCGCTTAGGTGGGGTTTTACTGGCGGCTTTTCATGTTGGCAAACCTCTAATGGCAGACAGAATGACGGAATAATGTACGGACTTAAATTGAATATGGGTCACCAATATGTGAATGCTCAAATTGATTGGCGTGGTTATATAGGTTGGGAGAATTACGGAGACAGACCAATGGTGACAAGTGCTAAAGTAACAGGGCATATAAAAGGCTTTCACCCATATATTTTGTATCAGTATGGTATCAAGGACTATCCGTTTCATCAATTGAGGGTAGGGCTTGTCTATACTGTCAGCATCTTGAAAAACAAATAAAAAAGCCGTGCCGCCAATTATGATCCAAACTTGAAAAAAGAAAGGATTTGGGGTCCAGGCTATCTTTGTAATCCGCCCAATCCTAAAGGATAGCGGCACGCCATTGAAACACCCGAAACACCCGGTTAAAAAATTTAATTGTAAAGTTGCCCAAATGTGCGACACGGCAAATCATTTGCAAATATACAAAAACTTATGTAAATTTGCAACTTGTTACACATATAAAAATATATGGCGGTAAAAGATAGACCGGTAAATATACTTATTAGGGCATCGTTGTTTGTTGCGGCGGTGGCACTGATACTGATTAGTTTACCTAATGATGCCCAATTTCAGTATCAATATGAACTTGGCAAGCCATGGCAATATGACCTGCTTACCGCTGATTTTGATTTCCCTGTATATAAGGATAAGGCACAGCTGAAAGAGGAGCGTGAGCAGGTGCTTAATAATAAGGTGTTCTACTTTTATGAGAACGAAAGTATCTACCCCGATGCAGTCAAAAAGATGCGCACGCATGTAGAACAGATGATTGAGGGTAAGGTGGAGTCTCAATATATTGAGTATTTCAGAAAGGAACTTAATTTCCTGTATCGGGCAGGAATAATGGAAGATTCTCAGTATGAGATGGTTAAAGAGAGCGGAAGTGACCACATAGTGGTGCTTGACAATAATAATTTAGGAAAATCACGCAGTAAGGCGGACACATATTCCATTACAAGGGCAAGGCATCACATCAGACATAATAAGCCTGAACATCTTAAGGCAGAGCTGTTTGACAAAATCAACATCAGTGTGTTTCTTTCCGCAAACCTTATTCTTAATGAGGAGATTACTGATAAGGCGTTGAGTGAGGAGTATAAGAATGTTTCAGCCACTCAGGGAATGGTGCAGAGAGGGGAACGCATTATTGACCGCGGTGAAATTGTAACTGAGCAGAAAATGCTTATACTCAATTCATTAAAACAAGAGACACTAGATAATATGTCTCTTACTGACAGCAAGAAATTGAGTATGTTTGCAGGCTCTGCACTGCTTGTTTCTGTATTTTTGGGACTATTCTACCTATATTCCTATATTTTCAGAAAAAAATTCTTCTTTACAAACCAATATTGCATTTTGACTCTTTCACTTATTGTTATATACACAGTAGCCACATCTCTTATAACAACATATCTTGAGCCGGAATTGGTCTATATAATTCCGTATGCCCTTGTACCAATGCTTATAAGTGCTTTCTACGATACTAGAACCGCTCTGTTTACACATTGGACAGTGATGCTAATTTGTGTATTTTTAGTGGCGGTACCGCTTGAGTTCATTGTATTGCAGGTGCCTGCCGGTATGGTGGCAATATATATGTCAAAGAATCTTGAACAACGTTCACAGTTTATAGAAACGGCGTTTGCGGTTGTAATCATATATTCACTAATCTATTTCTGCTATAATCTTATACTGAATGTTGATTTTGTTACAAGTGCAAACTTTTGGATGTTCCTTTGGTTTGGAATCAACGGTGTTCTGCTGCTGTTTGCGTATCCGTTTGCATACCTTATAGAAAAAGGGTTCAAGTTTACATCAAACGTAACGCTACTTGAACTTTCAAATACAAACACACCTATATTAAGAAGGCTCTCAGAAAATGCACCCGGAACTTTCCAACACTCTTCAATGGTAAGTAATTTGGCTGCCGATGTGGCTGCACACCTTAATGCAAACGGTCTGCTTGCAAGAACAGGTGCTCTGTACCATGATATAGGCAAGTTAAAACACCCTGCATTCTTTACAGAGAATCAACATAACGGAGTTAATCCGCATACAAAACTGACCACAGAATCAAGTGCCACTGTAATAATAGGCCATGTTAAGAACGGTGTTGAGTTGGCAAAGCAGAATAATCTGCCGCAGTGCATCATTGACATAATAAGCACGCACCACGGAACCACAAAAGCCAAGTATTTCTATAACACTTGGATAAATGAGAATCCGGGTAAGGAGATTGATGAAAGCAAGTTTACATACGCAGGTCCTGATCCGTTTACAGTTGAGCAGGGTATAATCATGATGTGTGACGCTGTTGAAGCCGCTTCACGTAGTCTTTCAGAGTACACCGATGAGAGCATCGGGGCTCTTGTTGACAAAATCATTGACGGATTACTATTGGAACATCATTTGGACAATACCCCAATTCAAATGAATCAGATTGATGTCATAAAAAATGTTCTAAAGGAAAAACTTAAGAACATTTACCACACCAGAGTGGCTTATCCTGAGGTTTCTCGCAATTAATTACATTTTTTTTGAAAAAAACTTCCAATTTATTTTGGTAGGTGGAAAACTTTGTGTACCTTTGCAACCCCAAAAATATTTTTGGGATAAAGAGAATTTAATCAATAAATTACAATAAATAACAGACAATGCCTACTATTCAACAATTAGTAAGAAAAGGGAGAACGGTGCTGACAGACAAGAGCAAAGCCCCTGCTTTGGACTCATGCCCTCAACGTCGTGGCGTTTGTGTACGTGTTTATACAACAACCCCTAAAAAGCCTAATTCCGCTTTGCGTAAGGTGGCTCGTGTGCGTTTGACTAACCAGAAGGAGGTTAACTCCTACATTCCTGGAGAAGGTCACAATTTGCAGGTACACTCAATAGTTATGATTCGTGGAGGCCGTGTTAAGGACCTTCCAGGTGTACGTTACCACATAGTTCGTGGAACACTTGATACAGCCGGTGTAAACGGTCGTCTGCAACGTCGTTCAAAATACGGTGCAAAGCGTCCTAAAGAGGCTGCAAAAAAATAAAAAGATTAGAGATTAACAAATAACAGTTATTAATACTGTTTTGTTTCTTTGGAACATTAGGTTGAGTAAATTGGTTCAGGCGGAACCTTTTGAAGACAATATGGCAACCAAAAATCAAAACGGATAATTTATTACTAAGATGAGAAAAGCGACACCTAAAAAAAGGATTATACTTCCAGATCCTAAGTTCGGTGAGGTAATGGTTACAAAGTTTGTAAACCATTTAATGTTTGACGGTAAGAAATCAACCGCATTCACAATTTTCTACGATGCTCTTGAAAATGTAAAGGCAAAGATGCCTAATGAAGATAAGAGCGCTCTTGAAATTTGGAAAAAAGCCCTTGAAAACATCACTCCGCAAGTAGAGGTTAAGTCACGTCGTATAGGAGGTGCAACATTCCAAGTTCCTACAGAAATTCGTCCTGACAGAAAGGAATCCATTTCAATGAAAAATATGATCTTGTTCTCTAGAAAAAGAGGTGGCAAGACTATGGCTGACAAGTTGGCATCTGAGATAGTTGATGCGTTCAACATGCAAGGTCAGGCATTCAAACGTAAGGAGGATATGCACCGTATGGCTGAGGCTAACCGTGCGTTTGCACATTTCCGTTTCTAATAGAGAGATATCATGGCTAAGAAAGACTTACATTTTACAAGAAATATTGGTATTATGGCCCACATCGATGCGGGCAAAACCACTACATCAGAGCGTATTCTGTTCTATACAGGTCTTACCCACAAGATAGGTGAGGTTCATGACGGTGCCGCAACAATGGACTGGATGGAGCAGGAGCAGGAGCGTGGTATAACAATCACATCTG
>JAZUKL010000048.1:0-5626 GCA_045643245.1 Candidatus Enterocola sp. | reverse complement strand
TTTACTATTTGTTGCTGCACTGATGACAGCAATGTGTGCAATGGCACAAGAGAAATTTTATGTGTACATGAGTGATGGTAACACAAAAGAGTATGCGGTTGCAGAGTGTGACAGCTTAAGTTTTACAGCACCACCGGCACTAACCAGTCCCAAGACGGCATTGGATGCAGGTGAAGATGTGCAGTACAAAGTACTTACTGCCACGTATGCCGGTGAGAATCCACAGTACCCATTGCAGACAGTGCAGAAATTTACATTTGAGACAACAGCAGAAGGCAATTCCGCATTTGTAGTCAATTTCAACAACGGAGACGATGCAGAGGGCGATAATAATTTGCTTAAGTTTGCGGTTATGCCTGATGTTACAGTTGACCCTGCAGAAGGCACCCTTACAATAGAAGTGCCGGAACTGACAATTACAGCCACATCTCTGACAGAGGGTGTCACCTACAAGTGGAGCACAGGAGAGGAGACCGCATCAATAACCGTTAATGAGGCAGGCACATACACTGCAACAGTAACTGCACCTAACGGGGCTACAAACAGTGCAAGCTCAGTAATAACATCAATACCTACAAGTGTGGAGTCAGCTGGGCAGGCAGCCTGGTATGAGGTGTATGCCAATGACGGCATCATCAATGTACGCTTTACTGACGGTCAGGAGCATTTTATGTGCATAGGTGAGACAAGTGGCAAGATACTGAGCAATGTTGAGAAATGCGGCGGCAAGCAGTTTGCAGTGCCAGCAGGCACATATATAGTGTATATGGAGAATCAGGCAGTAACAATCAATGTGAAATAAAATACTATTATGAAAAAGACAGTTTTTATTATTGCTGCACTTATGACAGCAATGTGTGCAATGGCACAAGAGAAAATTTATGTGTATATGAGTAATGGCACCACAGAAGAATATGTAGTTGCAAACTGTGACAGCATAAGCTTTACGAAGCCAAAGCCGCCAACCCGTCCCGAGTGCCAGACGGCATTGGATGTAGAAGACAACCATTATGCAATAAACAGTCAGATGTGGCTCAATGTAAACACAAGGTGCATAGAGTATGATACAGAGTCAGAGGCGTACAAGGCTGGAATTAAAACTATACCTACATCATCAAGTGCTGTATATACCCCATACTACATAGACCCTACAACATCAACAGACAGACCTGGTTATATGAGTAAAGAGCAGTGGGGTAAGTTAGGTATGCTGTACAACTGGGCTGCTGCTGTTGGTTTAGCGGATGGTCAGTCTCAGACAACAGCATTCACAAAACGCCGTCAGGGCATCTGCCCTAACGGCTGGCACATACCGTCAGATGCGGACTGGCTTGCTCTTAGAGATGCATTGGGTGGTCCATCTCAAGCAGGCAGGAGGATGAGGACCGACACTGGCTGGAGTTCAGGCATGGGTGATGGAGACTTCGATTTTGCGGCTCTGCCGGCAGGCTACGCTAACGGAAGTTATGTGGAAAATGTTGGTTCCAACGCCTACTATTGGTCATCAAACGCCATCAATAGTGATAATGCCAGCTACCGCTACATCGAAGCCGACTTTGACACCTTGAATGAGGACAACATCAGTAAGAAAAACGCGTATAGCGTACGTTGCTTAAAGAACTAATACTTTTAATTAAGTCTCAGGTAGTCAATAATGAAATTTATTTCCTCATTTGAGAATTGATAGGAGGATTCTCTGAGAACTTTTTCAAGTTCATGTAAGGGGTTGTAGTGATGAAGAGCATCTACAGCCTCTTTCTTTTTACCCTCATTCCAAAGGCAGATGCCAAGATACATGTTGTATTCAGGAGAAAGTTTTACATCTTCATCAAGGAAACGGAGTTTGTATAGGTTGTTGATTGCCTGTTTGTAGTCTTTCTGTTCAAACTGACAGATAGCAAGATTGTACAAATAACTTAAATTTTTTTCATCGGTGGCTGAAAGTGAAGAGTATAGTTTTTCAGCCTCCTTAAAATTGCCTGTCTTACGATAACACAAGGCAAGTTTTTTTAACACAGACTCCTCATCGGACAATATAATGTCAGCCTTTTTATAGTAGTCACAAGCACTTGAATAGTCTTGAAGTTTTATGTAGCAGTTGCCTATTGCCTTGTAATACTGAATGTTGGAAGTATCGGAGGCAAGCAGTTTAAGATATGCGTCAAGAGACTCTTTATAAAGCCGCTTACTCATATAAAATGCTGCAAGTTTAGGCAGGAACTCATTGTTAGGATTCAAAAACCTGAAGAATCCGGCATTGTGAATGTCTAAATCCTTTGCAAATATGTCTTTATAGTACCTGTTGTCCCTATAAAGTTTGAAGAATCTGTAAATGTCTTGTAAATAATGATTTATGTATTTGCTGTCAGACTCGTCCTTCAAATCTGAAAAAGCCTGGGACATGGCATCGTTTTCTGCGTTTATGTTGTCTAACAGCGTTTGACGTAGTTGCGCCGATACTGATTTTATGTTCAGACATAGGGAGTATTTGTCACTGTCACACATGGTGCTGCTTGAAAGCAAGGCTTCAACAATGCTTGTCTTTCCCTCTTCCGTATTAAACAATTCAGCAATATCCTTGTTCTCTTTTGAAAACGGCATAAACCAATTTTCAAGACAAGTGAAGAAAGAAAACGCTTTCAGTTGCCTAAATGTGGTGAAGTTTATATCTGCTCCTTCTTGTTGAAGAGTGGCGTATGTACGCATTTTATCTGCAAGTCCGCTATCTTCAAGTTTGTCCTGAATTTCATAAATTCTTTTATCGGGCGATACCTTTTCCCCATCTTCATTCTTGTCTGTGTCAAATTCAGGTGCAATTTTCTTTATATTAGGAATTATCTCCTCTGAAATCTCTTGTGAAATGCGTTCTGTTTCCGTACACCTTAAAATATTAAGCACGACATCTTGTGCCAATGCCACATTGTCCTCATCGTCAAACAGAAGATTAAGGGAATTGTTTGTCTGAGGGTAATATTCAAGACGCTCACTGTTGTAAAGAAGTGAAAGTATAATACCGGTTATTGCTCTAAGTTGTACTGCTCTGTGTTGGCTTTTGCAGAACTCAAGAAGTGCCTCAATTTTCTCTTCATGAAACAGGTTCAGTGAAGATATTGTAATGGCAGAACATGCAAGCAGACAATCTTTTTCATTGTTTTCAGTAAAGATGTCATGTATAAATGAAAGTGTGCTATTGTCATAGCGAATACCAAGTATTAACTTCTTAAATACATCATATTCGCAGTATGGTGTAGGAATATATCCGGCACAGATTTCATCAGTAAGCTCGTATGTCTCTTTTGTAAGGTAATTTATTATTTCTGCTCGCTCAGGGTCCTCCGCTCCGTCCATATAGTAGTTTAGAAGGGTGCGGTATGTGCTTTGCAGATTTTGAATCTTGTCAAGATGCACGTTGCCAATAACGGCAAGTTGTGCAAGTGCTCTCCCCAATGATTTATTGCGGAGAGACTTGTAAACGAGATTCCGTATGTCAACAATGTTCTTAGACATATTTTTGATTCTTATTTGCATATTTTGTTCTTTACTCTTGAGACATAGCCCCACTATGCCTCTTCAAGTAAAAAACAAAATCTGCTTAATAATAATTCAAAAATGTTAATGTAATTAAATTATTTAAATGATTCCAAATTATTCTCTATTCTTGCAAGGATGTCAGAGGTGTCAGCCTTAACAAACTTTGAGCCTGTTATGTTTTCATAAAGCTCAATGTAGCGGTTGCTTATGCCCTCTACAATTGCAGGTGTCATTTCAGGAACTTTCTGACCTTCTTTTCCTTGGAAACCGTTATCCATAAGCCATTCTCTTACAAATTCCTTTGAGAGTTGTTTTTGTGGCTCGCCTTTCTTGAATTTCTCTTCATATCCTTCACTATAGAAATAACGGCTTGAGTCAGGGGTGTGGATTTCATCCATAAGGGTTATCTCATCGCCACATTTGCCAAACTCATACTTTGTATCAACAAGTATAAGACCACGTTTGGCTGCAATTTCAGTACCACGTGCAAATAGTGCAAGGGTGTATTTCTCAAGTTTCTCATATTCATCAGCAGGGATAAGACCTTTGGCAATAATCTCCTCTTTTGAAATGTCTGCATCGTGTTCTCCTATTTCAGCCTTTGTTGTAGGTGTTATTATTGGAGTAGGGAACTTTTGGTTCTCTTTCATTCCATCAGGTATCTTGACTCCGCAAATCTCTCTTACTCCGCTCTTGTAGGCACGCCAGGCGCTGCCGCAGAGATAACCTCTTACAATCATTTCAACGGGGTAGCCTACGCATTTCTTTCCTACGGTAACCATTGGGTCTGGAGTTGAAATTTTCCAGTTTGGAACTATATCGGCTGTGTCATCAAGGAATTTTGCCGCAATCTGGTTCAGGATTTGTCCTTTGTAAGGGATTCCTTCAGGAAGTATCACATCAAATGCGGAGATACGGTCTGTTGCAACCATAATCAGTGTGTCATCACCAATTGAATATACGTCTCTTACTTTGCCGTTGTAAATGGCGGTCTGGTTTTTAAACTTGAAATTTGTTGCTGTAAGTGCTTTCATAATTATATGTTTGTTTATGTTAGTTTTTATAGTTTATATAGTAACAGTCAACTCTTCTCATACGCCTCCACTATGCGAGAAACAAGTTTATGCCGTATTATATCCTGCTTGTCAAACTCAATGTGGGCGATGCCCTTAACGTTTTTAAGTATGTGCATTGCGTTTACAAGTCCGCTCTGTCCGTTTGGCAAATCTATTTGGGTGATATCGCCCGTTATAATCATCTTTGAATTGAATCCCAAACGGGTAATGAACATCTTAATTTGTTGGTTTGTTGCATTTTGTGCCTCGTCAAGTATGATTACTGCATCGCTGAGGGTACGTCCTCTCATAAATGCAAGCGGGGCAATTTGAACAACATGCTCATCAATATATTCCCTAAGTTTGAACGGAGGAATCATATCTTCAAGTGCATCATACAGTGGCTGAAGATACGGGTCAATTTTGTCTTTCATGTCACCAGGCAGGAATCCAAGTTTTTCACCTGCTTCAACAGCGGGGCGTGAAAGAATTATTTTCCTGACCTGCTTGTTCTTTAAGGCACTGACAGCAAGTGCAATGGCGGTGTATGTCTTACCGCTGCCGGCAGGACCTATGGCAAACATCATATCGTTCTTGCTGAATGCCTTTACAAGTTCCTGTTGGTTTTTTGTGCGTGCTGTAATGGGTTTTCCGTTCAAGCCGTGAAGAATAAGATTGTCTTCTGTTACAATATTAGGCTTCTTGCCCTTTACAATGTCAATTATTATAGCCTCTGTAATTGTATTGTATTCAGTTATATGTTTTTCTATAGCCCCAAGATTTTCAATGAAAGTGGCTACATCGGCTTCATCGCCACTTGCCTTAATTGCCGTTCCCCTTGCTGTAATCTTGATTTTTGGGAAAAGTGTTCTCAACAGATGGATATTGGCATTGTTAACCCCGTAAAAAACAACAGGGTCAGCGTTACTCAATATGTAGTTCTCTTCAATCATGATATTCAGTGGACAGTGGACAGTGGAGAGTGGACAATTATTCACTGTCAACTGTCAACTATCAACTGTCAACTTTGTAAATTGCGT
>JAZUKL010000047.1:0-27380 GCA_045643245.1 Candidatus Enterocola sp. | reverse complement strand
TTAGGCAATGTATAACCTGTACCACAATATGGGACAAGTTCAGCATCTTTCAGCACCTCCAAACATGAGGCTTCCACCTTACTGTTCACACGCACAGAGGTAGTTGCAGGCAACCGCAACGCCTTCTCAAACTCTGGGTACTCATCACCCAGAATCCCCTGCATCTGTAATATGAAATCGTTAGGAATTATCAAAATTACAATATTACCCAATGACCTTGTTTTCTACCACTTTCACGCTTAATAACTCCCATTTGTTGAAGAGCAGACAATTCAGTCTTAATTGTTCTTTGTGCAACTGGAATCTTTTGGGCAATCTTTTGGGAAGTTATGGTATTATCTTCTTCTATCACTGAGAGTATAATCTTCTGTCTTTCAGTCAGTTCTTTTGGGCAATCTTTTGGGCAATTCCCATTACGCCAGAATGTAATTGTTACATCAAAATTTGTTACAGACCATTCAGGTTCCGCTATGCCGTAATCTTTAC
This sequence comes from Candidatus Enterocola sp., assembly GCA_045643245.1. Taxonomy (GTDB): domain Bacteria; phylum Bacteroidota; class Bacteroidia; order Bacteroidales; family Paludibacteraceae; genus Enterocola. Next base: position 26,894 of record JAZUKL010000047.1, on the reverse strand, counting down.
AAATTTGCACAATTCGCTGAACTCCAGTACCCCAACGCTCAAGATATGCTGTCTGATTCCAATTTCATACACGCAAGATTCCCACCACAAATGTAAGACTTTAACTGCAATTTTACAAGATTTAATATTTTTTTTGCAATAGTGAAAATAAATTTTTAATTTCGTAGCGTAATCCTACGCCGATGGGTGTCTGTTTTGCACACAGGTGGTAGGGATTACAGACATATTAAAGGCGTTTATTGACACATCATTAACAATTAACAATTAACAATTACCAATTATAACCTAATAGTTATGAAAAAGATTTTATCTATTTTGTCAATCGTCGCCACAGCGGTGATGATGGCAGTATGCGTTTCATGCAAGAATGACGAACCATCTTCATCCAAGAAGGACGAACCGTCTTCATCTGAAGACAGAATTGCCTTGGCTGTTGCCGCATTAGGTACGGACGGCAAAGAACTGACTGACTATTTGACCAAAAACGGATTCAAAAAGGTTTCAGAGGGAGAATACAAAAGTAAAACTGAACTTTGTCATATAGGGAGTTCTAAATCCATTTATGAGGTTAGTTTCTATAGTGACTATGACTCCTTTTCTGATGCAAAAAAATTTTTCAAAAGCTATCACGAAAAAATGATTTCAAAGGCAAGGGATAAATATAGTAGTAGTTGTACCAATGGTTATGGCACTAAAACATTTAGCAAGCCGGAAGAATTTATTGGTTTTGTAAATGCTCTTACTGAGAAAGACTGCACATCTCCTAATTCAGGTTGCACTGAAGATGCTCAAAATTCAAAATCCAAGTATGAAATTTCTAATAATTTCATCAAAGGGAAAGAAGTATCAGAAAGCACAAAAGGCTACACCGTATTCTTTGTTGTATATGGGTGGAATTATTTATAATTGGGAGCTATTCTACATAACATACTATAAAAGCGGTATCTCTCATTGGGGTACCGCTTATATCCGTTTTATAAAGAGAATCTGCTGAAGCAACTAACACCAGAATATTGTTCTCTAATACTCTCTCAAACAAAAGAGTTTCTATCATGGATAAAAAGCAAGTTATAAATGTTATGAGAACAGGTATTGCAGTCTGATTTATTTTCCTTAACCCTTGTCCCTATTTGTATAGCAGAAATATGCACGGAACTTTCTCAAGTTGCGGTACGCACTTACGCCACTCTGCAATAGTGTGGGTGTGTATGCTCTCATTGGGAGTGGTAATGCCGTAGGCTATGCACAGTTTGGTTGAGGGCTGGCACCAACTGAGCAACTGTTACACTAATTTAGCGTTTCTGTAGGGAGTTTCAATAAAAATCTGTGTCTGATTTTCAGAGTATATGCGGCTTTCCATCTTCTTGACCGCTTTCTGACGCTCTGCCGTATCTATGGGCAAGTAACCTAAAAATGCAAAGCTTTGCCCGTTGAACCCCGATGCCATAACAGATAGCAATATAGATGACGGTCCTACAAGCGGAACCACCTTATACCCACGCTTTTGTGCTATTGCCACCACATCTGCCCCAGGGTCAGCCACAGCAGGGCAACCTGCCTCAGAAATAACCCCCATATCAAACCCGCCCTCCATAGGCTCCAAATAAGAGGCTACAGAGTTGGCATCGGTGTGCTGATTCAACTCATAAAAAGTGAGGCTATCAATATCTATTGACCTGTCAACCAACTTAATAAAACGCCTTGCAGTACGCACGTCCTCCACTATGAAGTGCTTTACTGAGCGGATTACATCAGCATTGCCGGCAGGCATTACATTGTCAAGTCTGCACTCTCCAAGTGTGTTTGGTATAAGGAATAATGTTGCCATAGCGATGCAAAAATACAAAATTTTACGCCATTTATTGCACATTATTAAAATTTTCATTAATTTTGCAGTGTCAAATTAAAACGGGAACAACACACCACTCCCGTCTTATTGAAACAAAATCCTTTAATTTTTATATGGCAGAAGAAGAGATTAAACACAAACGTGCTCGTATCAAGCATGTTGTAGCCCCTGATGAAAAAGTTTATGTAGCAAACACTGACGGCACCACCACAGCATATTCAAGTGCGTCAGAGCAACCTTCAGAACCAAAAGACCCGTTTACATTTGTAGGGTCATCATCAAAACCAAAAACACAAACCATAGTATTGCAAAAACAGTCAGAGGATATAACCCCTGAAATGATTGCACAGGCAGAGCCTTACGTTCCTGAAGAGCCTAAGAAGCCAAAAGGAAGAAAAAAAGTTGCAAAAACAGAAAAGGCTCCGCAAGAGACAGCAGAGACCCAGTCAGAAACAAAATCAGAAGATAAGCCTCAGCAAAAAGAGACAGAACGTCCGTATGAGTTTGGAGACCTGCTTGTCGGTTCAGGAGTACTTGAAATAACAAACGATGGTTACGGATTCCTACGCTCACCTGAATACAACTATTTTCAATCTCCTGACGATGTCTATGTTTCACAATCTCAAATCAAACTGTTTGGATTGCAGGTTGGCGATACAATTGAAGGTCCTATCCGTCCTCCAAAGGAGACAGAAAAATACTTTGCCCTTGTAAGGGTTAACAAGATAAACGGATGTGAGCCTGAAAAAGTGAGAGACCGTGTTCCTTTTGAGCACCTTACCCCACTCTTCCCTGATGAAAAGTTCACCTTAAACGGAGGTCCTAACACATCAATGTCCACCAGAATCATGGACCTGTTCAGCCCTATAGGCAAAGGTCAGCGTGGTCTTATTGTTGCCCAACCAAAAACAGGTAAGACAGTGCTGCTTAAAGAGATAGCAAACTGCATTTTGGAGAATCACCCTGAAGTGTACATGATAATACTTCTTATTGATGAGCGTCCTGAAGAGGTTACTGATATGGCACGCAGCGTAAGGGCTGAAGTCATAAGCTCCACTTTTGACGAGCCTGCTGAAAAGCATGTCAAAGTGGCAAGTATGGTTCATGAAAAGGCAAAAAGACTTGTTGAGTGCGGACACGATGTTGTAATTCTGCTTGACTCAATAACCCGTTTGGCAAGAGCCTACAACACCACAGCACCTGCATCAGGCAAGATACTTTCAGGTGGTGTTGATTCAAACGCACTACACAAGCCAAAACAATTCTTTGGAGCCGCCCGTAACATTGAGAACGGAGGCAGTCTTACAATAATTGCAACCGCTCTTACAGAAACAGGTTCAAAGATGGATGACGTTATATTTGAGGAGTTTAAGGGTACAGGTAACATGGAGTTGCAGCTTGACCGCAAATTGTCCAACCGCCGTATATTCCCTGCTATTGACATTATGGCATCAGGCACACGTAGAGATGACCTTCTTCTTGACGCTGACACACTTAGCCGTATGTGGGTTGTACGCCGATTCCTTGCTGACAGAACATCAGTTGAAGCAATGGAGTTCCTAAAGGATAAGATTGCCCTTACAAAAGACAACGCAGAGTTTTTAGCCTCAATTAACGGTTAACGAGTGTAGTGGCGGGTTTTATGCTCACCATTCTCATCTACAATAATGTAAGCCTCAAGGTCATACTTTGAGGCTTTTATTATGTTCTTAATCAAGGTTGTATCGCCCGCTACAATAAATGATGTGGCGTATGCGTCAGCAATGGTGCATCTTGATGTAATTACACTTGCACTAAGTACATAACTATTTGCAGGATAACCTGTTATAGGATTAATAGTGTGAGATACCTTTCTCTCTTTAGTTATGTAGAACTGACGATAATTACCTGATGTGGCAATAGCCTGATTCTTCAAAGGTATTGAGAACTCTATATCATTTTTAGTCTGCGATGCGTCATCAACAGGCTTTACAACGCCTATCTTCCACCACTCACCGTCAGGGTTCTTTCCTCTTGCAATAATTTCCCCTCCTATGTCAAGCATATAGCGGTCAACACCTTTTGATACCATAAAGTCAGCAATGACATCACAGGCATAACCTTTTGCTATGGCACTTGCGTCAAGTTGTGTACGCGGGTCATCTTTTGTTATGGTGTTACCCTCAAGATGAACTCTCTCATACCCGATAAATGTTCTGATACTGTCAATCTCCTCCTGTGTCTTATATGATGCGGTATCCTTAGGGTCAAATCCAAAGCCCCAGAAATTTACAAGCGGAGCTATAGTAATGTCAAAAAGACCGTTAGTTGACTGACTTACATACTCAGCATCGGTGAATACATTTACAAACATATCGTCAACCTCACCGCCATTTTCAGAAGCGTTGATACGTGATATAACTGAATTTTCATTGAATGGAGAGAGACTGCCGTTTATTAAATTGAAAAGGGAATCAATGTCTGACTGATAATTTTCCTCTGCATAATATACAAATGAATAATAGGTTCCAAACACCTTTCCAATGTTACTCTGTAATGTCTTTTTGTTATAACACGATGTCAAAACCATTACACTTAATAAAAATACTGCAATTCTTTTCATAATTCTATGTGTTAGAGTGTGCAAATTTAATGAAAAATTTTTACCTTTACGCTTTATTTGGGATACCATTTGTTTTTATGGATTATTTATTTCTTATAGCAGGTCTTGTTCTACTGTTTTTAGGTGGCGATTACCTTGTTGACGGAGCGGTTGACATAGCCAACAGATTCAAGGTGTCACCACTGATTGTAGGTATGACAATTGTGGCTTTCGGCACATCTGCGCCTGAATTTATAGTAAGTTTGGAATCTGCAATAGGCGGGCATCCTGAAATAAGTTTGGGCAATGTAATTGGTTCAAATATAGCAAACATAGGTCTGATACTTGGCTTTACTGCACTGATTCTTCCGCTTGCCGTACAAAAAGCCACCTTTACAAGAGATATGCCGTTTCTGCTTATAATAAGCATACTTCTGTTTGCTGTTCTAAAAGACGGAGTTGTTTCAAGATTTGAAGGAATTATGTTTGTGGCACTTATAATCTGCCACACCCTATGGTGCATAAAACAAACGCCACGCCCTGAAAAAGAGACTGTTGCAGAGCCAAAATACAAACTTTGGGTTGCCATTGCCATTACTTTGGGTGCAGTAATTGCTCTTACCATAGGCTCTGACCTGCTTATTATGGGGGCAAGTGCCTTGGCAAAGTCATGGGGCATATCAGAAAGGGTAATTGCTGTAACTATAGTGGCATTTGGAACCAGCATACCTGAACTTGTAACATCAATTATAGCGGCGGCAAAAAAGCAGGCAGACATAGCCATTGGCAACATTGTGGGTTCAAACATATTCAACATTCTGTTTGTTCTTGGCACATCGGCAACCATCTGTCCTATAAGCAATTATAATTTTGATGTGTTCAAATTTGACCTTTGGTGGATGATAGGCTTTGCCCTATTCCTCCTCATTGCAATATTCCCTTTCAAAAGGGTTGTTCTTAAAAAATCCTACCCCGATACCCGCTACAGTACACTTGGCAGAATACCGGGAGCGGTAATGTTTTTGGCGTATACGCTATATGTGACACTATTATTTTAAAGGAGAAAGGAGAAATGAGAAATGAGAAAGGAGAAGCAGGAACAGTTAGACAGACGATATATGCAGATGGCTCAGATATGGGCTGAAAATTCATATTGCAAACGCCGTCAGGTGGGTGCATTGCTTGTTAAGGACAAGATGATAATATCAGACGGTTTTAACGGCACACCCTGCGGATTTGAGAACATCTGTGAGGACGACACCAATCACACAAAACCGTATGTACTTCATGCAGAGGCAAATGCAATAACAAAAGTTGCCCGTTCAAACAATAGCAGTGAGGGTGCCACCATGTATGTAACCACATCGCCGTGCATTGAGTGTGCAAAACTTATAATACAATCAGGTATCAAGCGTGTTGTATATGCTCAGTCTTATCACACTCCTGATGGGTTAGAATTGCTAAAGCGTGCAGGCGTGGAAGTGGTTCAATGTTTAGTGAAGAGTGAATAGTGAATAAAGAAGAGTGAATTATGAAAAACAAGGTTATAATACCCATAATAGTTGCCGCATTTGTAGCAATTGCCCTATTAATAGGAATTGCAATAGGCAAGAATACGGCTACGATACAGGTTGTGTCTGATGAAAATTATGACTACTCAAGATACAGTGGCACAGGCAATTCCTTTGGAAAGATAAATGCCATACTTACACTTCTTGACCAAGCGTATGTTGATACCATTGACATAAACAATCTTACTGATGACATTCTGCCTGACATAATGCACAATCTTGACCCCCACTCCGCCTATATACCGGCATCGGAGGTTGAGGAGTCACATGAAGACCTTGAAGGCTCTTTTTCAGGCATCGGGGTACAGTTCAACATTCAAAATGACACCGTTATGGTGGTTGATGTAATTGCAGGCGGACCGTCAGAGAAATTGGGCATTCGCCCCGGCGACAGAATTATTGAGGTTGAGGACTCTGTGTTTACCGGCTCTGAAATGACCAACAATAAGGTTCTCAAGACTTTAAGAGGCAAGAAAGGTACTGTTGTAAACATTAAGGTAAGGCGTGCCGGAGTTGCCAAGCCTTTGTCTTTTGCCATTAAAAGAGATGACATTCCTGTCAATAGCATTGACATATACTATATGCTTACTCCAACCATAGGCTATATGAAAATCAGCCGTTTTGGTGCAAATACCTACAATGAGTTTCTGACAGGACTCACCGATATGAAAAAACAGGGTGCCAAGGAGTTTATCATTGACCTTAGATATAATGGCGGCGGCTATCTTTCCGCTGTAATTCAAATGGTTAATGAATTTCTTGACCGTGGAGACCTGATAGTCTATACAGAGGGTCTGCACTACCCAAGACAAGATGTTTTTGCTGACGGAACAGGAAGGTTCAAAGGTTATAATGTATGTGTGCTGATTAATGAGTTTTCAGCATCGGCAAGTGAAATATTCTCAGGTGCAATACAGGATTTGGACAAGGGTATCATTGTGGGCAGACGTTCATTTGGCAAAGGTCTTGTACAACAGCAGATTCCGCTTACTGACGGTTCTGAAATAAGGCTTACCACCGCCCGATACCATACTCCTTCAGGCAGGTGTATTCAAAAGCCTTACAAGCAGGGTAAGATTGATGACTATGAAAAGGATATTGTTGAGCGTTATGACCGTGGAGAGTTTTTTGCCTCTGACAGCATAACCTTGGCTGATTCTCTTGAGTTCCACACTCGTCTTGGCAGGGTTGTATATGGTGGCGGAGGTATTATGCCTGACTATTTTGTGGCTCAAGACACAACGGTATATAACCAACTTTACAAGGATTTGTCACTTGGAACACACCTTTACGGATTCTCATTCCAATATGCTGACCGTAACCGTGCCTCACTCAGTAAGATAAAGGATTGGAAAGCGATGCAGAAGCATATTGCCGCCTCAAATTATATGACCGAGTTTCAAAAATACCTTGCTGAAAAGAAAGTTGAGTATAAGCATGAGGATTTTGAGGCTTGCCGCAAACCAATTGAAAATCTGATACAGGCATACATAGCCCGTACAATATTAGGGGATAACGGTTTCTACCCTATCTATAACCAAACAGATGAAACAATTAAAAAAGCATTGGAAGTAATGAAATAATAATTTTGAAGATGAACAAGACAGATTTAACAGGCGCTATAGCCGCCAATTCAGGATTATCAAAAGTTGATGCAAAAAAGGCACTTGACGCATTTATAAAAGTTGTTGCCTATCAGTTAAAGAAAGGTGAAAAAATCTCTATTGTGGGATTTGGTTCATTCCAAACCGTTAACCGTAAGGCAAGAGTGGGAGTAAACCCTGCAACTCAAAACAAGATGAACATTGAAGCAAAAAGAGTGGTAAAGTTCAAAGCAGGTGCTGAACTTGCAGACAAAGTCAAATAAATTCTAATATGGAAGAAAAAATATTAGAGGCAGTCATTGCAGCGGTCAAAAGTCTGTACAATGCTGATGTTAAGGCAACTGAATTATCTTTAAGCAAAACAAAAAAGGAGTTTGAAGGTGATTTGACACTTGTTGTTTTCCCTCTTCTTAAGATTTCACATCAAAAACCTGAAGATACGGCAGAGGCAATAGGTTCATATCTCAAGCAAAATTGTGCAGAAGTATCTGATTATAATGTAATTAAAGGCTTTCTAAACCTATCGCTAAATCAGACTTGTTGGGTTGACACATTATTACAGATAGATTCCACAAACAATTTTGGATTCAAACCTGTTACAGACAACTCTCCGCTCTATATGGTGGAGTACTCCTCCCCTAACACAAACAAACCGCTTCACCTTGGTCATTTGCGTAACAATCTTTTGGGTTACAGCCTTTCAAAAATATTGGAGGCAAACGGCTATAAGGTTGTAAAGACCAATATAGTTAATGACCGTGGCATACATATCTGCAAGTCAATGCTTGCTTGGCTGAAGCATGGCAACGGAGCCACCCCTGAATCAACAGGAATCAAGGGAGACCATCTTGTAGGTGATTATTATGTTGCCTTTGACAAAGACTATAAGGCTCAAATCAAGGAACTTATGGACGGTGGCATGAGTGAGGACGATGCAAAAGCCAATGCCCCTATCATAAAGGAAGCACAAGAGATGCTCCGTAAATGGGAAGCCGGCGATGCTGAAGTACGTGCCTTATGGCAAAAAATGAACACATGGGTTTATGCCGGTTTTGATGAGACATACAGGCGTATGGGGGTTGGTTTTGATAAAATTTATTACGAATCAGATACTTATCTTGTAGGCAAGAAAAAAGTTGAGGAAGGTCTTGAAAAGGGAATATTCTACCGCCGTGCTGACGGCTCAGTATGGGCAGACCTTACAAAAGACGGATTAGATGAAAAACTGCTGTTGCGTTCTGACGGCACATCGGTGTATATGACACAAGATATAGGCACTGCAACCCTCAGATTTTCAGACTATAACATTGACAAAATGATTTATGTTGTAGGCAATGAGCAAAACTATCATTTCCAAGTGCTTTCACTGCTACTTGATAAGTTAGGTTTCTCATTCGGCAAGGATTTGGTTCATTTCTCATACGGAATGGTTGAACTGCCTGAAGGCAAGATGAAGAGCCGTGAAGGTACTGTAGTTGATTCTGATGACCTTATGGATGAGATGGTCAACACCGCAACACAAATTTCAAAGGAACTTGGAAAACTTGACGGTCTTTCTGAAAAAGAGATTGCCAACACCTGTGAAATGATAGGTATGGGTGCCTTAAAGTATTTCCTACTAAAAGTTGACCCAAGAAAGAATATGGTGTTCAACCCTAAGGAATCTATTGATTTCAACGGCAACACAGGTTCTTTCATTCAATATACGCATGCCCGTATAAAGTCAGTATTGCGTAAGGCGGAAGAGAGCGGAATCAATATTGGAACGCTTGACAAGAACCTGCAACTCAGCGATAAGGAGTCAGGGCTTGTCCAAACGCTTGCCTCTTTCCCATCTGTGGTGGAACAGGCAGGAGTTGAATATAGTCCAAGCCAAATTGCAAACTATACGTATGACCTTGTAAAGCAATACAACCAATTCTATCATGACTTCCAAATTCTCAAAGAGGAGAATGAAGCGTTGAGGGATTTCCGTCTTGTACTTTCACGCAATGTTGCAAAAGTGATAAAGAGTGCAATGGGGCTGTTAGGCATTAGCGTACCTGAAAAAATGTAAATCAGGACAAGTGGACAGTGAATATTTATGGAGTATATAGAAGATTATAATTGGAGTATCGGAGTTATTGAAAGGTTCTACACTAAGGGAAAACTCTATGACCTGCTTGTAACGCACTGCCAAAAAGTGGCGGAACGTGCTGTCAAGGTACTTGAAGACCACCCTGAATTTAAGGCGGACAGCCATTTTATATATCAGGCGGCAATGCTCCATGATATTGGAATAATAAAGACCAACGCACCTTCCATTTTCTGTGAAGGAACTGAGCCTTATATTTGTCACGGATATTTGGGTGCTGATATGCTACGCTCTATAGGGCTTGACAAGCATGCATATATTGCGGAGAGGCATACAGGCACAGGGCTTACAAAAGAGTATATAGCGGAAAACGGACTTCCGTTGCCACTTGACCGCACTTATATGCCTGAAACAATTGAAGAGAAGATAGTCTGCTATGCTGATAAATTCTTTTCAAAGACAAAACTATACAATTGCAAAGATGCTGACGCTGTAAGGGTTTCATTAAAGAAATTCGGCGATGAGACCATTGAGCGTTTCAACATTATGAATGAAATATTCAAATAATGGGAATGGGAATAAACACATATACGCCACCTGCAGTCAAGAACATTATAATAGTCAATGTTCTGTTCTTTCTTGCATCAATAATATTGCCAAAATATTTCAACCTTGATGTAATATATTTGCTTGGGCTTCACTATTTTGAATCGGAGGCATTCAACCCTGTGCAACTGCTCACATATATGTTTTTGCATGACACATCGGGGTTTGGACACATATTTTTCAATATGTTTGGTCTATGGATGTTTGGGCGTGCCATAGAGCAGGTAATGGGTCCTAAAAGATTCCTTTTATACTACTTTGTAACAGGTGTGGGAGCGGCTATTGTTCAAGAGGTTACATGGATGTTCTCTCTTCAGCCAATGATGGTTACTGTGGGTGCCAGCGGCTGCATTTTTGGTCTGTTGGCTGCATTTGCCGTACTTTTTCCAAAAGCGGAAATTTTCCTGCTTTTTATTCCTATTCCAATAAAAGCACCTATATTTGTAATCATATATGCAGTAATAGAGTTATTTGCCGGTGTTGCCGGTTCCGGAGACGGAATTGCACACTATGCACACTTGGGAGGCTTGGTTTTTGGTCTTATTCTGCTGTTTATTTGGAAGAAGCAGGGTAAGTTATATGATGATTTTAATTTCTGAACAATGGATTTCAAAAATAACAGTTACTTAACAAGGTTGCTCTATATTAACATTGGAGTCTTTATTGTAGTAGGAATCGCTACTGCAATACTTACTGTTTCAGGCAATTCCAATTCCGCTTGGGTGGCTTTTTTAGAGATGCCGGCATCGGTGGAGCAATTCATTATTCAACCTTGGAGCATTATAACCTATATGTTTCTGCATGTAAGTTTTCTGCATCTGATATTCAACATATTGGTACTCTATTGGTTTGGAAAGCTTTTCCTTGAATATTACACTCAAAAACAACTTACAAGCCTTTACATAATTGGAGGTCTGTTTGGAGGTTTGTTATATATGGCAGGATATAATCTGTTGCCTTATTTTCAAGATAAGATAGAAAGCACATATCTGCTTGGGGCATCGGCATCTGTTATGGCTGTAATTTTTGCATCTGTCATAACCGAACCTGACAAAAAGATACACCTTACATTCATAGGAGACATTAAACTTAAGTACCTTGGGCTTATATTCCTTGTCATTGACCTTATGGGAGTTGGAGCAACAAATGCCGGAGGCAGCATGGCTCATTTGGGAGGTGCCATAGCAGGGTGTCTATTTGCTCTGCTGATAACAAAGAAAGGAATTGATATATGCACACCCATTAACGCCATCATTGGATTTTTTGCAAATCTTGGTTCCGGTAATGAACGCTCTTTCAAGTTCAAAAAGCGTCCTAAAGGTTCAGCCTCCGATGCTGAATGGAGTGCGTATGAGGCAGAAACAAAGAAACATAACAATGCAAGAATCGATGAAATTCTTGATAAAATAAAGAAATCAGGTTATGAATCACTTACACCTGAAGAGAAAAAAGAACTTTTTGATATAAGCAAATGAAACTGTTTTTTAAAATACTGATAGGCATACTTACAGTAATTATTGGTATCGCACTTCTACTTACCGATACCATTTCATACATCAGACCAATATCTGCTCTGTATATTCTATGTCCGCTGACACTATTCTTCTCCACACTTATTGTGGCAATGATATTCTGCACATTTTATTGGATGTGCATAAAGAGTTGGTGGACTGCATTAGTATGTGCACTTATTATTGCGGCATCTGTTCCAAACGTACTTAAAACCTACACCTTTTCCGCTAAAAATCCTACAACATCAATAGAAGGCTCTACCTCAATAATGAGTTACAATGTCCACTTGTTTGATTGGTTTGAAGGAGAAAAGGGAATCAGAAACGGAATTGCCACACTTGACTACATTAACTCTTCAAATAAGGATATTGTTTGCCTACAAGAGTTTCTATACTACCCTAACGGCAAATACACACTTGATTTCATAAAAAACAAACTTTACAATTACAAGTATAGTTATGTCAAGGTTTTGAACAACAGTAACAAGGTTTCAAAATGTGTTGCAACCTTTTCAAAACACCCTATTATCAGTTCAGAGGATATTGACATTAAGGATAACTGTCATGGTGCAATAATTAATAAAATAGCATTAAACACCGATACAATAACGGTTGTAAACTTCTACCTTAAGTCAAACCAACTTACACAGCAGGAAAAGGACTTGATACCTGACCAAACTATTACAACAGGCAAGCAGGTTGACGGATTGATTCCTAAAATATACAACAAACTTGTTAAGGCAAGCCTTGAACGCTGTAATGAATCAGAGAAAGTTAAGGATGCTACAAAAGATATTGACCGCAATATTATTCTTTGCGGCGACATGAATGACATTCCTGCATCGTACGCCTACAGGACATTGATTGAAAACAGAAAGGACGCCTTCCTGCAAATGGAGGATTGGGATATGGGTGTTACATTCCATGAAGGCATCTACAAGTTCAGAATTGATTATATTTTAACATCGGAGAACATTGGACTATTGGCGTTTGAAATAGACAAACAACCAATGTCTGACCACTATCCAATAACACTTGATTTTATATGCAACCAGTAGTTTCTATTATTATGGGCAGTACAAGTGACCTGCCTGTTATGGAGAAGGCGGCAAAGGTTCTTGATGACTTCAAAGTTCCTTTTGAAATCAATGCCCTATCCGCTCACCGCACCCCTGATGCAGTTGAGGAGTTTGCAAAGAACGCTCAAAAACGCGGCATTAAGGTCATTATTGCAGCCGCAGGTATGGCGGCTCACCTTGGAGGTGTAATTGCCTCAATGACAACCGTTCCTGTAATTGGCGTGCCTATCAAGTCATCTATTGAAGGTCTTGACGCTCTTCTATCAATGGTTCAGATGCCTCCTGGAATTCCTGTTGCAACGGTAGGCATTAACGGTGCAATGAATGCAGGTATTCTTGCCGTTCAAATACTGGCTCTCAGTGATGAACGCTTGCAAAAGGAATTTGCACAATTCAAGGAAGACTTGAAGAAAAAGATAGAAAAGGCTAATGCAGAACTTGCAGAGGTAAAATACGCCTACAAGACAAACTGATACACGCATACATCTGTCCAGTCGTTCTCCCCTTTTATCCATTTGGGTAGGACGGCTGTCTTTTTGAACCCTGCCTTTTGGAACAACAAGGCTGAAGCTTCATTGTCAGCAGGAATATGACAGTATATCTGTTTTAGATGAAGAAAGTCAAAAGCATATTGTCTTGCTATTTCAACCGCCTGCAAAGCATAACCCTTACTTCTGAATTGAGAATCAATCAATATGCCTATCTCCATTCTTGAGTTAAAATGGTCATAGTTAAAAAGGTCAAGAATCCCTAATCTTGCCTTATCTGAAACTCTCTCTATTATCAATTTTAGGCATCCTTGTTCAAAAATGTCCTTTGACGATGCCTCAATATAGCGTTTCAGGTCAAATCTTGAATATGGAGATACTGTTGTGGAAGTGTGCCACAAAGCGGCATCGTTCTCCCATTTGTATAGAAAATCCAAATCCTCTGGTTCCAATGCCCTAAGCAATATTTCATTGTTGCTAAACTGCATGTATTGACTTTATTTTTATTATACACCGGACTGCCATCTTAACCAATAGTTTTGAAAACGCACATCTGTCGTATCTGTTAAAATATATTGACATTGAACCGTAAAACGCCTCAATATACTTTTTTGAGTGACGGTTTGTACTCTTGCCTTTAAGGTGTGTTACAGTAATAGGCAAATAGTAGTTATAGAACCCTTTTTCAAGTATTGAAACAGATAAATCAACATCCTCACCAAACATAAAGTAATCCTCACACAGTTCTGTTTGAACACCCAATTTTTCTCTGTTAATAAGCATAAAGGCACCTGCCAACACATCTGTTCTGCCCGCTTCCGTCTCCTTTAGTGAAACATTATAGTAAGAAGCAAAACATTTGCTGTCAGGAAACAATTTTGCAAGCCCTACAATCTTACAGAATGAGTTCCACAATGTAGGTCTGTTACGCTTGCTTTCAGGCAGAAAGTTGCCGTCTGAATCTATCATTCTTACACCTAAGGCACCAAACTTCTCTGCATTGTCAGCAAACCTGCAAACCTGTTTAAGACAATCAGGCTGAATAAACACATCGGGGTTCAACAGCAACACATATTTTGCATTTGAGCGGCGAATGGCAATGTTATTTGCCTTTGCAAATCCTAAATTATCTCCACTCTGAATATATGCAACTTGTGGAAACGCAGCCTCTACAGCCTCCTGTGAGCCGTCATTTGAATTATTGTCAACAACAAACACCTCAACATTCATTCCCTTTGAGGCTTCAATTACACGTTCAAGGCATTGCATGAGCAATGCCTTGACCTTATAATTCACTATTATTACTGACAATGTGTTCAAGGCCTAATCTTCATGTTGTAGTTTTTCACCTAACCTTATAAGAAAGTTCTTTTTAGGCTGTACTGACATAAACGCATTATTATAAACAGGTTTTGTCTCTCCTTTAACAATTGCATATATCACACCCCAATCAGGCAAACCTCCAAGGTTTCTGTCATCAATGTAGATATCGGCATTTATTTTTCTGGAATAGCCGTCTCCCTGCTCCTCTTCAGGATGGTTGCTGTTTACTGCATAGAACTCCAAACCTTTGCTCCTGCAATACTCAATAGCCTCATCAAGTTCCTTTCCCGTACGATAAGTCCACAAGATAAGTTGTACATGCAACTCCTTCTGTAACTTCTTCAAAGTATCTATGGCAAAAGGAATAGGTTTGCCTATAAGCGGATACTCATGGGTAACTATTGTTCCGTCAAAATCCACTGCTATTGTCATACTTCATTATTTGTTTCACCAAGGTATTTTTGCAGTTTATACTTGGTTGGTTTTGTAAGAATAAGTGCAATAAAAACTATCAAATAGGCAAACAGGCTTGACTTATCCCTTAGCAGTGAATAGCCGAAAATGGTGATGACACCTGTAAATGCCATTATTGACATTTGAATGACACTCCACTTGAAATAATAGTCAAGGCTCACCTTCTTCTTTATCTGATGATTGTACAATCCTATTGCAGTTGGAATAAAAACAAGTAAGATTCCCAAATCAATGTAACCTGTAACTATAGCCTTGGTTCCATAAAACTTATAGAAATACCATGGGCAAAAATGGGCTATAACTATACCAACTATGAACACTGCATAGATGGTATAGTATATCCAAGTCAATCTGTTCTGTATGATATTCATTGCTTCTCAAGCAATAATGTTTTTGTTGGTTGGTCACAGACTTCTGATGGACCAAAGTATTGTATTGGACCAGGATAGATGTATGCTGTTTCAATAGCCCACTTGTCACGGTTTGCCGCAAAGAACTTGAATGGCGCGCCGTCAAGTTCAACAAGGGCTTTACGTATTACAGGTTTCATCTCACCGTGGCGGCGTTCCATATTCATCATCATTGTGATAGGCACACCGGCTGCAATCCACTCATCAGAAGATTTTGTTGTGTTCTTTATGAGTGACATATAGCCTGTCTTACCTGCACCTATAAGCTGGGCGGCATTGTAACCAAGGCTATAGCAATAGTCAGCGTCAAAGTTTGATGGAGCGGCACAACGTCCTTCATAACCAAAGAAGTGTCCCAAAGCAGAGAATTTGCCATCATATTTGCCCTCTTTCTTCATAGCGGCAAGGCGTTTCTTAACCATTTCTATAAGAAGTTTCTCTGTTTCAATAAGTGATACCTGAACATTTCCGTGTGGGTCACGCTCAAGAGTAAGTTGCTTTGCAATAGCCTCTGGAAGTGAAGCATATACAGCGGAACTCTGTGCGGTAAGCTGAGCCACAGCCTTTTTAACATCACTCTCTTTTGCAAGCAGGTCATTGAGTTCAGAGATAAGGATATTCATCTCTGGAATAAACTCTATAAGACCCTCAGGTATTATGGCAACACCAAAGTTATTACCACGAGCGGCACGAGCCGCAACCTTGTCGGCAATATCGTTTACAATTTGGGCAAGAGTCATCTTCTTAGCCTCAACCTCTTCAGAAACTATACATACGTTAGGTTGTGTCTGAAGTCCGCACTCAAGAGCAATGTGTGATGCGCTACGACCCATAACCTTAATGAAGTGCCAATATTTCTTAGCGGAGTTTGCATCACGCATAATGTTACCTATAACCTCTGAATATACCTTGCAAGCGGTGTCAAAACCAAATGATGTCTCAATTTGGCTGTTCTTAAGGTCACCGTCAATGGTCTTAGGGCAACCTATTACCTGAATGCCGCACTGTTTTTGCAAGTAGTACTCTGCAAGCACGCATGCGTTTGTATTTGAGTCATCACCGCCTATAATTACAAGAGCCTTGATACCCAATTGGTTGCAAATCTCAATACCACTGTCAAACTGGTCTTGTTTTTCAAGTTTTGTTCTGCCTGAACCAATAATGTCAAAACCGCCTGTGTTGCGGTAGTTGTCTATAATGTCAGAGGTAAGTTCAATGTACTTATGCTCAATAAGTCCGCTTGGGCCGCCAAGGAAACCATAGAGTTTGTTGCTCTTGTTCATTGCTTTAAGACCGTCAAACAAACCTGAAATCACATTGTGACCGCCGGGAGCCTGACCACCTGAAAGAATAACACCCACATTCATTGCAGGTTTTGATTTAAGACTTATTGTCTTCTCAAATGTTACTACAGGCATTCCGTATGTGTTAGGGAACAGTTTTTTGATTTCCACCTGGTCTGCTACAGACTCTGTGGCAGCACCCTCTTTAATGGCAACGGCACCTTTAAGTGCCTTAGGTAGCTTTGGCTGATATGCAGCCCTTGCTATTTGCAACGCGCTTTTATTAGTCATGATTTTTTTAGTTTTATGTTTCGGGGTGTAAAGATACAAAAAAAATCATTAACTTTGTACGCTAATGGATTTTTTACGCAAAATATTAATAATATTGACCACACTGATTGCATGGGTGCATGCTTATGCAATTACTTGTGAATCGGAGTACAGTTTTACAGTCAATGTAACGCAGTCTATCTCTGAAAAATACACCGATGCAGTATGTAAAGGTTCTGACTACTCAAAATACGGATTTGACATAAAAAACCTTCAAAAAGACACAATATGCTACAGAGAGGAGGATTGTAACACCTATACCCTATACCTGACGGCTTGTGAGCAGAAGCAGACTAATCTGTTTGAATCCATCTGTGAAGGCTCCACATTTACAAAATACGGGTTCAATGAGTCTAAAGGTGGCATATATACTCAAAACAAACAAACGGCATGCGGTTGTGACAGCACTGTAACCTTACACTTGGATGTCATTTCAAATGCAACCACCACCCTTTTTGACAAATTTTGCGTTAATGAAGGGTATAACGGTAGAGGTTTTACTGACATTTATGCCAAAAAAGACACTGTTTTGCAAAGGGAAGAGATAAAACAGGGATGCCCAAGCCATGTACAGTTATTCCTTACCGCCTGTTATCCTGAGACCACATCTTTAGCAGACACCGTACAAAGAGGCATGCATTACACCAAATACAATTTTGACCTTTACACCTACTCCGATACTATAGCCGTGCAAAACCTTAAGACGGTGCAAGGTTGTGACAGTACGGTAACACTGTCATTATTGGTATATCATGACTATCTTTTTGAAGAGAACAAGTCAATTTGCAGGGGCGACAGCCTATTTTGGCAAAACAAATACTACAAAAATGATGGTGATTATGAGGCAAGATACAAGAGCATATACAAAATGGATAGTGTATATGTATTACACTTAAGTTATTATCCTGACTACTTTATTGAAGAATACAGGTATGTAAATCAAGGTTCCTCATTTATGTGGCATGGAAGGGAGATTTCTGATGCCGGGGAGTACTATGACTCACTTAAGACAGTCAACGGGTGTGACAGTGTCCACCATTTAACAGTAAACTTAAAGTATGAGATTATTATACCGCCGTTCTTTACCCCTGACGGAGACGGATTAAATGACACTTGGGTCATTAAAAACCTTGAGTGTTACCCTGGTTCTACGGTTGAGATTTTTGACAGATACAACAGACGGGTGGCATTTTACAAAGACGATGTCAACAGTTGGGACGGAATTTATAACGGACATCCTTTGCCAAGCGATGACTATTGGTATGTGGTACGATTGGCTGATACAGGCATAAAACATTCAGGACATTTCATTTTGAAAAGAGGTAAGCATCAGTGAAAAAGATAGCGTTCATATTGTCTTTATTTATTATTCCGCTGCAAATGTTGGCATCGGGGTGTGAGTCTGCCATAAAGGTACAAGTGGAGTCAGGATGCAATTACAAAAAGTACAACCTAAGTGCAGGCGTGGGAACAGTAAGTGACAGAGACTGCGGTTGGTGTGCGTTAAGATATAATGAGGTTTGGTTAGAGACGCAGATGCCAAAATCGGGCAGATTGTCAATTGGCACTGACGGACACTACATTGACGGATTTATGTCTGTTTATTCAGGCTCTTGCAATGCTCTAAGTCCAATAAAATGTTCAAATAACGGCAGGTTGCCTGAAGTGTTGGAAATTACAGAAGTTACTCCAGGAACAACCTTATTCATAAGAATAGGTTTGGTGGAAGACAATTCTGTAAGCGTATGTATTCAGGAGATGGAGAAAATTGAATATCCAAAATGCACAACCTCCACAATAGCCGCAAACCATTGTTCAGAAGCCACACTGATACAGACTCCCAACGGTTATTGCGGCAATACAAGTTCTGATTACAGTGCAGAGACTCCGGGAAATCTGCAAAATGAATTTTGCGGTTCTATAGAGAACAACTCTTGGATTCAGTTTGTGGCATCGGAGGAAAAAGCAAGTCTAAATGTATTTGTAAGAAATTGCAAAAACGGAATAGGAGTGCAAATGAGGATTTATGAGACAACTGACTGCAATTATTTCATTCCATATTCAAACTGTTGGAACCCTGCCATTGAAACCAACGGTGTAGTTACCGCTACAGGACTTACCCCCGGACAACGTTACTATCTTATGATTGACGGTTATGCTGGAGATGTTTGTGATTATACCATATCGGCAGGAGAAGGAGTTGAGACACCTCAAACATTTATTGAAGATATAATATGTAAAGGCGAGCGATATACAAAACACGGCTTTGATGTAAGTGAACCGGGAGTTTATAAACAGACTCTTGTAGGACCTACGGGTAAGGATTCCATTGTGGTGTTAAGCCTTACTGTTCAGGAACCTATGTTTACATATCTTTCAGATTCAATTTATGCCTGTGAGCGATACACAAAAAACGGGTTTGATGTAAACACTCAAGGCAAGCACTATCTGCATCTTTCAACAGTGGCAGGCTGTGACAGTACAATTGAGTTAAGTTTGAAGGTGTTGCCTTATAAGGAGTTCTTTCTGAACGCAGCAATATGTAACGGGGAATCTTATGAACTAAACGGATTTTCCGTCTCCAAGGCAGGTACATATAAAAAGACTTTCAAAACCGCACTTGGTTGTGACAGCATTGTAACTCTTGAACTTACTGTTCAAGACGGTCTTGATTTGCATGTTGACGGCAAACTTGACATCTGTTCAGGAGAAAGCACAACTTTATACGCATCGGGCGGAAACAAATATACATGGCTTGATGCTGACAGAAACATAATAGGCACAGGTGAAACCTTAACTCTGTCTCCTGCAACCACAACAAGTTACATACTTTATTCAAAGAATGAGGAGAATTGTCCTGCCACACTCACTGACTGTGAAGGACACTCATACCCTGCCGTAAAGATAGGTGAACAGTGTTGGATGGCAGAGAACCTGAAATGCAAGACTTTTGATACTGAGAGTGAACTTGCGGGATACTATTTAATGTCTGCCACCATATATGCTGAAGATTTTGGTCCTTACTATTTTGACCCTAAAAACGGCACCTCTGAATATGATGACAATTTGACTGCAGCACATAGACAAAAATTAGGGTATCTGTACAGTTGGGCAGGTGCTGTGGCATTGCCAAGTGCAGACGATGCGTTGAGTCAAATAACGTCTTTTGCGGGCAACAGACAGGGTATATGTCCAAACGGTTGGCATGTGCCCACTACAAATGAAGTCAACACTTTATGCAATACCGTAGGCGGGTCTTATGTTGCAGGTAAAAAATTAAAGTCAAAAGACGGTTGGTATAAAGGAAGGGATTATATGGCTGGCACTGATGAATACAACTTTACTATGTTGCCTGCAGGTTTTTCAGTAGGAAATTACATGAATTATATTGGAGCCAACGGTTCTTTATGGACTTCAACTCCTATGCCTGGTAATTATGAGGCAGCATACGATTGGTTTACTTTTTATACCACTGATATTTTGGAGCGCACAAACAATGAAAAATTTTATGGTCGCCCAGTCAGATGTATAAAAAATAGTTATTAATTACACTGTTTTTACAAAATTTTATTATATTTGCAGGTTGTTTATTAAATATTAAATACAAATCTTAAAGTCTTTATTATGTTACAAGGTCAAAAGAATATGAGCACTTGGTTCTACGCCTTGCTCAGTTTGCCTGCCACCGCCATGGGTTTCGGTCTGTCGGTGCAGATTTCTGCGTTGAGTTGGATTCTTTCCACAAAGTATGGTCTTAGTATTGGTGATATAGGTATTGTTTGGGCTGCAGGTCCAATTGCAGGTATCATTGCACAACCTATAGTTGGTGCCGTAAGTGACAAACTATGGTTCTTGGGTGGTCGCCGTCGCCCTTGGATTATTCTTGGCGGTCTGCTTACCGGCTTAATGCTTCTTGCACTGCCTAACCTTGAAATTGTTCAAAAAATGTTTGGTATGGAGGGTGCCGCAGGTCTGCTTCCTATAGCAGTTTGCGTGGCACTAACTCTTGACCTTTCAATAAATGTAAGTTTTAACCCAACCCGTTCTCTTGTTGCTGACTGTACCACTCAACAACAACGTAGTAAAGGTTACACATGGATGCAGACAGTATCAGGCACATTTGGTGTGCTTGCGTATCTTGTGGCAGTGCTTTGGGGTAATGAGACACTTATATATGTAGGTATGATAATTGCCGTTCTATTTACAATCCTGCCTATCTTCTTTATTGAAGAGCCTCGCATCCTTGAAGCGGAAGAAAACAAGAGTGAAACAAAAACTCAGGCAAAGGGAGGTTCTTATCTTAAAGATATGAACAATGCAGTTCTTCCTCTTTACGGATTCCTTGTTTACGGCATTTATGTGATAGTTGCAAAACTCTTTATCCCTGCTGAAGTAATAGCATCGATGCCTCATTATTTAGGTTTGAACGCAGTTGAGCTTGCTTGTGTTGTAATTGAAATAATAGCACTTCTGTTAGTGCTTACCAACACATTTAAGGTAAAGGAAGATATGCATGAGTTCCAAAAAATCCTGCTCGCACACTCATTTACATGGTGGGGTGTACAGACAATGAATGTCTATATGTTCTTCTATGTTGCAAATGTTATAACAGGTATTGAGGCAGGTTCTGCTCAAACAGTAAATTCACTTGCATTCCTTGTACGTGACCTTATTGGTGCCTTGCTGCCTGTTCTTGTACTTAATGTAATTGCCGCTAAGAAAGGTATGGCTCACACTCACACAGGTGCCATTCTTGCAATGGCGTTAGGTTATGCAATCATCTATTTCTGCGGAGCAAACATTTACACTTTCTTTGTGGCTCTTGTAATTGTAGGTATAGGTTGGGCATCGTTGGTTTCTCTTCCGTTTGCCATTATGAGTTCACGTGTTGACCAATCTCAAATGGGATTGTATATGGGAATCTTCAACCTTTCTGTTGTGCTTCCTCAACTTGTTGCTTCATTCAAGATGGGTGAGGTTATTGATGCCGCTGAAGACAAGTCAATAATTTTTGCAATTTGTGCTGTCTGTCTTCTTATTTCAGGTATTCTTTGGATATTTGTTAAGGAGAAGAAGTAAAATAATGACAAGACATAGAAGCCGGAAACGGCTCACATATAAAGGTTGGTAGAAATTACCCTCCCCGAGTGCATCGGGGGGGGTAATTTGTTTATTATCAATAAGTTATATCGATTATAATAAATTTAGTAAGTTATGACGTTCGCAAATTGCTCGCTATTACCCCGATGTGTGGCGGCTCGCAATGTTCACTCTATAACTTACTAAATTTAACGCATAACCAAGATACCGATTAACCGATTACGGCTACGCCGTGATTATGGGCTTCGCCTCAACATACAAACAGGTTTGTCTGTGTTCGGCTTGCACCATAATTCACCGAAAAACGAGATTAACTAACATATTATTAACCTTAAAAACATTATTTAAACTATGAAGAAAAACAACTATTCCGCTCCTAAAATGGAGCAAGTGAAAATTGAGGCAGAGATGCCTGTAATGGTAGGTTCTGGCGTAACGCCATACACAGGAAACCTCAGAAGTTTCAGTTGGCAATAATAAGAGTGATAAACGCTGAAAAATGTTAGGAATTATGAGAAATATTACATTTTCAATAATGGCTGTGGCCTTGGCTGCAATGACGCTTACAGGCTGCAAGAAAGAGAATACTGCTACTCAGGAACCAGAAAAGCAGGCTGAGAAAACAGCAATGACATTCTACGCTGTTCCACAGGGCGGAGAGCGTACTGGCCTTGACGGAGGCCTTAACTCTATATGGACAGAAGGCGACCAAATAAAGATATTCTCAACGTTAGATAGAGAAGGCAGTGTGTTCACACTTTCAGAAGGTGCTGGTTCAGACTTCGGCACATTTAATGGAGAGGGTGTTGAGGCGGAGGCGTATGCAGCCGCATATCCTGCATCACTTGCAAGCAGTACTGACGGTGGTACCATAATGTTCAACTTGACAGG
Source organism: Candidatus Enterocola sp. (assembly GCA_045643245.1). GTDB lineage: Bacteria > Bacteroidota > Bacteroidia > Bacteroidales > Paludibacteraceae > Enterocola. Next base: position 3,720 of record JAZUKL010000047.1, on the reverse strand, counting down.
TACCCAAAACTATGTGGCAGACAGTTATGATACTAATACAGTACCTGTGGTTGCATATTCATCAAGCACAGATTTGACATTTGAGAATACAACAGGTATGCTTCGTCTTGGCATCAAGAATGCTACAGGTGACATAAACATAAAGTCAATGACGCTTATTGATAATAATTGCGATTCCAAACTTTGGGGTACATTTAAGATTACAGCATTGTCAACAACCGGTCTTGAATATGTGGAAGGTGGTGACAATACTATTACAATGAATCTGGGCAATGGTGTTGATTTGAACTCAGACACCTACACATACTTCTATTTCTGTCTGCCTGTGGGTACGCTGGCAGGTGGTTTTACTGTAAATATGGTAGATGCGGATAATAATCCAATTACACTTGAGTGCACTGCCACAACAATGGAGTTTAACATAGGTAAGACAAGAGAGGTGATTGCCAACTTTGGCAGAGGTGAAGCAAACGCAACCGCAGTTGGCGGTAATGTTAAGTGGGTTCAGCTGTGGGAGAATGGTCCTAAATTTGCTGAGTACAATGTAGGTGCCACATCTGTAGGAGACTACGGTGCCTACTACTGCTGGGGAGGCAGTTACGAGAATGGAGATGGTATAACATGGAACGACGACCAATGCACAAAAGATGTTCCTCTTTCTGGTGACTCAGACACAGCCACCAAGTTGTGGGGTGACAATTGGCGTATGCCCACAAGTGATGAACTACATACTCCTGTATATTATTACGAAAACACGTATTGTAGTGCAGTTTGGATAGATAATTACAAATGCACGGGCAAAAATGGTATGTTATATACAGGCAGAGGCGATTACTCTGGTAACTCCATCTTTTTCCCTGCTGCAGGAGTCTGCGACTGGAGTGAAGGCAATGTTGGCAAAGTCACCAACCCTGGAGGCGGATACTATTGGCCTTCTACTCCTCATAATCATGAGGATGCTTACAATATGTATATCTGTTCAGGTTGGCAGATTGTGGGTACTGATTACCGTTATCACGGAATGTTTGTGCGTGCGGTTTTGAATGAGAGTAACTAAGCCACAGCCCCGTCATTAAAGATATCTCACTTCGTTACTCGCTTTGCTCGTGAAGTGCTAGCGGCACTCGGCATAACCCAAGTAAATTTGGTTCTGCCCTCGTTGGCAAGCACATTCGATATGACGTGAGGAATGACGAGGCAAATTGATTCAGGCGGGTTAATGTTTCATTGGAAACCTTGACCTGCTTGTTTTTATATGCATTCTAATATAATTAGTGCATAAATTAAAAAAATATAGTAGAAAGTATATAATTTAAGAAAATATTTGTATCTTTGCAGTTGATATAATATAAAACTATGGTTAAAACTGCACTAACACAAACTATAAAGGGGTTGCGAAAGCAACATAATATGACACAGACAGACCTTGCTCTTAAGGCTGGAGTGGGTTTGTGCTTTGTAAGGGAATTAGAGCAGGGCAAGAATACGGTGCGTATGGATAAGGTGAACCAAGTGCTTAATCTGTTTGGTTATGAACTATCCGCCACTAAAATTGATAACAAATGAGGCAAGCCGCCATATATTACAAAGAGACATTTGCCGGTATTCTGAAAGAAGAGGATGACGGGTATAGTTTTGAGTATGAAAAGGAGTACTTGTCAGACTCAAGTGCAATGCCCATAAGTCTTACATTACCATTGTCAGAGACCAAATATAGCAGTGCTGTGCTGTTTCCTTTCTTTGACGGTCTTATTCCAGAGGGTTGGTTATTGGAGATAGCCATAAAGAATACAGACATATCAATACTTGATAGAATGTCATTGTTGCTACTTTGCTGTAAAGATTGCATCGGGGCTGTAAGTGTAAGACAAATAAATGATTCCAAAGATGAGTAAATGTTTGTTTTGCTATAAGGAATTAGAGAACGGAGAACAGGATTTTCATACATCGTGTGCCAAGAAGTTTTTTGGAAGTTCCGTTGTGCCATCTTTGGACTACACTAAAGATGATATGGATGCTTTGGCACTCAGCATTATAAAATCACAAACCACACTTACCGGAGTGCAACCAAAACTTTCATTGCATCTGAATACTTTAGACGGAACCAAGAAACTTACAATAGTTGGGCTTTGGGGAGACTATATTTTCAAACCTCAATCAGAACATTATGCACAATTGCCTGAAATAGAGGATTTGACAATGCATCTTGCAGAGTGTGTCAAGATTCAGACTGTGCCACACTCGCTAATTAGAATGAAGGATGGAGCGTTAGGGTACATAACAAAGAGGATTGACAGGGATAATTCAGGTAAAATTGCTATGGAGGATTTCTGCCAACTTACAGAGCGTCAGACAGAATACAAATATAGGAGTTCGTATGAGCAGATAGGCAAGGCTATTGAGAGATATTCTGCCCAACCTAATCTTGATAAGGTGAATTTTTTTGAGACGGTATTGTTCTCCTTTATCACCGGGAACAACGATATGCATCTTAAGAACTTCTCTTTATATAGTACAAACGAGAAGGATTTTATGCTTACTCCTGCATACGATTTACTTAATGCCGCAATAATAAATCCAGCCGATAAGGAGGAGATGGCACTGACTGTCAATGGTAAAAAAAGCAGATTAAAAAAACAGGATTTTATTGTTTTTGCAAGTAACTTGGGAATTTCAACTAAAATTGCTGAAAATATAATGAATAAGATGCTTAATGCTGTTCCTAAGTGGAAAACTATGATAGAAGATTCTTTTTTGAGCGAAGAACTTAAGTTGGCATATATTCAATTGATTGAGGAACGGATAAAAAAATAATTCATACATTTACTACCTTTACTCGTACCTTACAGGTGTTCGTGAAATTAACTGACGCTCGGCAAAAAACAAAAAGCGTTCCGCTTTTTCTTAAAAAAACATCTTTCCCTATTGTGAATCAGGCTTTCCAATAGGAAAATCTGATTTTTTAGCAAAAAAATACGAGATTTTTTTGGTTTTTTGCTATCACTTATGTAATTTTGTCTCCGATAAAGAGAAAAAATGAAGCCGATTATGGCTTAAATATAATTAGGTGGTAAAATTACCCTCCCCGTGCAAATGGGGGGGGTAATTTGCTTATATTCAGATAGTTATAATGATTGTATTAAATTTAGTAAGTTATGACGTTCACAAATTGCTCGCTATTAACCCCTTCAAAACCACACAATTGTTCGGAGACTCACTAATGCGGAACTTCGTTCCAAGTTCGTGCCTCCAATTGTACGTGGTTTTGTGCGGCGGCTCGCAGTGTTCACTCTATAACTTACTAAATTTAACGCATAACCAAGATACCGATTAACCGATTAACCAGTTCACCGATTCACCAATATAGATAACGAGATTAACTAACATATTTAGTAACTTTTATTTTTGTTAAGGCTACGCCTTAACCATATTTCGTCTTCGCTCGGCATAGTTCAAATAAATTTGACTCTGCCCTCGCTCATAGAAATAGTCAACTTTTATTAACTAAATATTTTAAAATTATGAAGAAAAAGAATTATTCCGCTCCACATTTGGAGCAAGTGAGAATGGAGGCGGAGATGCCCGTAATGATAGGCTCTGGTGCTCCTGTATCAAAAAGTAATGTAGCCACAATGAGTGTAGGTGCTACAGGTACTTGGTAATTAACCTTAAAATTAATGGAACAATGAAGAAACTTATTTACACATTTGGAGCGGCATT
>JAZUKL010000046.1:0-15971 GCA_045643245.1 Candidatus Enterocola sp. | reverse complement strand
AGTTGACAGTGGACAGCGACCTCTTATGGAGTGAAACGACAGAGGGCGTATGCCCGAACGCTTGGCGCAGGGGTTTGGGGGTGTCCCCCAATAAAAAAGGATTAGAAACTTTAAACAAGCCGTTAGGCGAAGTTTCGAAGTTTCATAATTTTTTCCTTGATGTTTGCAGAATATTTAAAATTTATAATAAAAAAATTATGAAACGAGTAAAAAGAATTTTTTTGACGGTATTGCTGGTAGCGGCAATAGTAGGAACATTTGTGTATCTGTGGAAGAAGTCTCAGCCGGAAGTGGTGGTATATGAAAACATATCACCTGAAATCCGAACCATTGAAAAGACAACCCTTGCCACAGGAAAAATTCAGCCACGTGATGAGGTTAAAATCAAGCCTCAAATATCAGGTATTATTGAAGAACTCTACAAAGAGGCTGGCGATGATGTGAAAGAGGGCGAACTTATTGCCAAACTGCGTGTCATTCCTGATATGAACACCCTTGCAAATGCGGAGGCATCACTGAAGAAAGCACAAATAGCACTTGACAAGGCACAGATTGACTATAACCGTGAAAAACAACTGTTTGACAGAGAACTTGTTTCACAAGCCGACATTGAGGAGTATGAAGTTACCTTGAATAATGCAAGGGAGGAGTTGCAAAGGTGTCAGGACGTCTATGACATAGCCAAAGACGGTGCTACAAAAAATTCACAAAGCACGGGTACCACATACGTACGTTCAACCGTTTCAGGCACAATACTTGACATTCCTGAAAAAGTAGGTAACTCTGTTGTGCTTACAAACAACTTTAATGAAGGTACAACCATTGCCACTGTCGCTGATATGAATGACCTGCTGTTTGTTGGAAAAATTGATGAGACTGAGGTTGGCAAGCTCTACATTGGAATGCCTGTTCAGATTATTATAGGTGCCATTGAAGACAAGTTCTACAATGCTGTGTTAGAGTATATTGCACCAAAAGGCACGGAAGAGAACGGAGCGGTTATGTTTGAGATAAAGGCCGCCGTATCTATTCCTAAAGGCGAGTTCCTGAGAGCCGGATACAGTGCCAACGCTAAAATAATACTAAGCAAGGCTGACAACGTGCTATCCATTCCTGAATCATCACTTAATTTTGCAGTTGACACACCATACGTTGAGGTTCTTACATCCACTAACCCCGATGTCTATGAACGCCGCAATGTTGAAATCGGACTCTCTGACGGCATAAACATTGAAATCAAGAGCGGAATCACTAAAGGAGAAAGGATAAAGGAGAAATGAAACTGCGAAGCTGGGCGTAGACAAATGAGAGTGTTCCTCCCCTGGAGGGGAGGTTAGGAGGGGACCTTTTTCCTTTCTCCTTTTTCCTTTCTCCTTTAAATAGAATATTTTGGAGACTCTAAAAGAAATATTAGATGCGTTACGGGCAAACCGTTTGAGGTCTTTCCTGACAGGTTTTGCCATTGTATGGGGAATATTTATGCTCATACTGCTTCTTGCTGCCGGAAACGGTCTTAAGAATGGTATGGAGTCAAATTTCTTCTACATGGCAAAGAACACCGTTATGCTCTACCCTGGCAGAACCACAATGCCCTACGCAGGTTTTCAGAAAGGACGTCAACTAAACTTCAAGGCTGAGGATATTGACTATATGGAAAAGGAGATACGTAAAGTTGCAAAAGTTGAGCAATACACCCCTATTTTCAATATATGGAATGACACTCTGACCTATAAGAGAGAGAACGACGTATCGTCACTTTGCGGTGTCAGACCGGGATATGAGGTTATGCGTAGCCTTAGCATTGAACGTGGACGTTTTCTTAATGAAGTAGATGAAAGAAACCATAACAAGGTGGTTCTTATCCACCCTAAAACAGAGAAAAACCTGTTCAAAGGCGAGGACGGCGTAGGAAAATTTATAAACATAAACAACATACCATTCAAGGTTGTGGGCATCTACACAGAGAAAAGCGAGTCTTGGCGACCCGATGTATATATTCCGTTCTCCACCTCACAAATGATATTCAACCCATCGGGGCTTATAACAGACATATCATTCTCTGTGGCAGGAGTAGATACAAAAGAGAAGAGTGAGGCACTTCAAGACCAATTACGTCAGATTCTTGCACGCCGACTTAATTTTGACCCCGCTGACAAGGAAGCGGTGTGGATTCGTGACAATGTGTCAAACTCAATGCAGTCCGCCTCCATATTCTCCGCTATAGTCTTCTTTATATGGATTATAGGTATCGGGACACTTGTGGCAGGTATCGTAGGAGTGGGGAACATTATGCTTATAACCATTAAGGAACGTACAAAAGAGTTTGGAATACGCAAGACATTGGGTGCGACACCTGCATCGATACTTAAATCAGTAATTCTTGAATCACTTATTATAACGGTCAGTTTCGGGTACATAGGGCTGTTTTTAGGAATAGTGCTGAGTGAGACTGTCTCTAAAGTTCTGGAAAGCATGCCCAAAAGCGGAGACAGAGAGTTCACTACATTCATGAACCCTACAATAGACCTTTCAATTGCAATAACGGCATTAATCATACTTGTTATTGCGGGTACTCTTGCAGGTTATATTCCAGCCAGAAAAGCCGTAAAGATAAAACCAATTGTAGCATTGCAGGCAAAATAATGTTTGATATTGATAACATACGGGAGATTTGGACAACAATTACAAGAAACAAAGCCCGAAGCTTTTTTACAGCCTTTGGTGTGTTTTGGGGAATGCTGATGCTTATGGTTACGCTTGGATTCGGGTTGGGCATTGAGCGTAACATGCTTAATCAATGGGGAGACACTTCACCTAATGCGGCATTCTTTTTTCAAGGCACCACATCCATGCCATATAAGGGATTCAAGCGTGGCAGACGCATACAATACAAACGTGATGACATCAAGGCGTTAATCAATCAATTCCCTGAGATAGAGAACATATCACCTGTAATTTGGGGCAGCGTAAAGAAGATGACCCACGCTGACAAGGTAACTGAAAACCTGCAAAGCATTGGACTGTCAAGTGCCTATAATGTAATTAACCCTTGCCACATTTTAGAAGGCAGGTTTATAAATGACATAGATGTTCAACAGAGCCGTAAAGTATGCGTTATAGGTTCAAAAGTAAAGAACACGCTCTTTGGCGGCGACAAAGCCACGGGGTCACTTGTATGGGTAAACGGCACAGCATACACTGTAATAGGGGTTATGGAGAAGCAGGCGGACATAAATATTTTTAGCAATCCTGAAGAGTCCATTTACACTCCCTACACCACTCTTGCACAAACTTCAAACATTGGTGATAACGTTGACTGTATAGGACTTTCAATATCAAAGAGTGTAAATGTGCGTGATTTTGAGAGTGAGGCGGTTGCCTTTCTTAAAGAGAGGCATAATGTGGCTCCTGAAGATGAGCAAGGCATAGGACACTTTAACACAAAACAGTTTTTTGACACATTTGCAAACCTGTTTTTAGGTCTTAGGATACTTATATGGATTGTAGGTTTGGGAACTCTTGCCGCAGGAATGGTTGGTATAAGTAACATTATGTTAGTTACAGTAAAGGAACGCACACAAGAGATTGGTGTAAAGCGGGCATTAGGGGCATCGCCTTTTGTAATAATCAGACAGATAATGAATGAAAGCCTTTTACTTGCCCTTATTGCAGGGGTTATAGGTCTGTTTGTTGGTGTATTGATAGGTGCAGGGGCGGAATCCATACTCTCTTCAATGCCACAGGACAATAAGTTTGTTGATGGAGTGTATGTGCCGTTTGGCATTGCGTTAGGGGTTTTAGGCATACTAGTCTTATGCGGACTTCTGTCAGGGCTTCTACCTGCATACAGAGCCGTGCAGATTAATGCGATAGATGCGTTAAGAGAAGAGTAGTGAAATCTGGAACCTCATTGAGGAATTGGTGCGTTCCCTTCTCAAAGTCAAACTTAATGCAATAAGTGGTTTTTGAGTTTGACAGAATAATATAAGGTGCTTGAAGTTTGGTGTTGTAACTGACCGCCTGCTTCAGCACCTCTTCATTTATAGGCACTGACGGAGCCTTGAACTCCAACAGAATAATAATTTTACCATTCTTCTGCACCACAGCATCGCATCGGCGTTCTGTACCGTTAAGTTTTAAGCATGTTTCAGTAGAGATGGATAACAGCGGATAACCCTTCTGTTCCATAAGATACTTACAGAAACCCTGTCTGACACCCTCTTCCGGCGTCAAAGCCACAAACTTATTCCTGAACCTATCAAATATTTGCTGTTTGTTTTCCATTCACCATACAAATATATAAAAAAAGTTTTAACTTTGTAGAGTATTATGAATTATTCTGACATAGTAAAACAAATAAGCATAAAGCAATTTATGCCCATATATGTGTTTATGGGTGACGAGCCATACTACATTGACGCACTTACAGAACTGCTTGACGCCTCAATACTTACAGATGATGAAAAAATAATGAATGAAACAGTGTTGTACGGCAAAGACACCACTGTGGCAAAAGTTGTAACTGAGGCAAGGCAATACCCTATAATGTCAAATTACAGGTTGGTATTCCTAAAAGAGGCACAAACATTGGCATCAAGAGAGAATTTCTCTGCACTTGAAGCATATCTGCAAAATCCGCTTTCTTCAACAATATTAGTCATTACTTATAAAGGTGGTACATTTGACAAACGCAAAGCATGGATTAAGCAGGCAGAGAAACTTGGAGTTGTATTTACCTCTACTAAACTAAATGAAAGGGATTTGCCACCCGTAATAGAAAAAATGGCAGACAAAAAAGGCTTGTCAATTGATGACGATGCCGTAAGCCTACTTGTTGAGTATATAGGTTCAGATTTAACTCAACTAAGCAACACAATAAGTAAGTTTGACATACTATTACCATCAAACAATAGAAAAATAACGGCAAATGCCATAGAGAAGGTAGTTGGTATTTCAAAAGAGTTTAATGTATTTGCCCTTGTTGACGCACTGTTTGCAAAAGATGCACGCAAGGCAAACCTTATTATCTGCCATACAAAAGATGATATCTTCAAAATAATACCAGCCCTTTATACATCATTCTCAAATCTGCTTATTTACCAATATATGCCTTCAGGTTTAAGCAACGATGCCATCGCTGCAAAAATGGGAATACGCCCTACAGCGGTGTGGATATATGGAAAAGCCTCAAAACTCTACACTAAAATGCAGACTTTCAAGGCTATAGGCTACCTACGCAAATATGATACAATGAGCAAGGGAGTAAACTGTGCCTCCTCTGCAAACACCGCAGGACTGCTAAAGGAGATGATTTATAAAATAATGCACTAAGAATAGTTATATAAGTAACTTTGCTATCTCTGTGGCGTAGTCACTAAGTTTAGGGTCACGAGCACCCATAACAAGCACTACGCAATCTGCCTTTGAAGCGTTTTTTATAATTGCATCTTTGCATGTGGCTTTATCTCCAGCAAAAATACAATTTTTTCCTTGTGCTATAATATAATCCGACACAACTGATGGAGAGATATCTCTATTGACAGTACCTCCAGCATAATACACATCTCCTATTACAAACAGGTCTGATGCTCTGAGAGTATCTGCAACCATCTCTGCAAGTTCTTGATGCATAAATCTGAGAGGACCAAATCCGTGAGGCTGGAAGTAAGCAACAACCTTTGAAGTAATATTCTGACAAGCCTTTATTGCAGATGCCACCTCAGAAGGATTGTGGGCAAAATCATCAACCACATAAAGGTGACGTTTGTCGTCTCCCTTTACAAGTGCCGCACGGCGGTAAATTCCGCTGAAATCCTCAATTGCCTTTACCGCATCCTCTAATTTGACACCCGTCTGCACCGATGCCGCAATGGCTGCAAGTGCGTTCTCCATATTGTGTTTGCCAATGGCATGCAATGAGCAGTCCAATCCGTTTACCTTGAACTTTATGCAGAAACCGTCCTGCTGAAAATCCGTACCCTTGATGCCAGGATTCCCTTCCGTACCAAAATTATTGGTATCGGCTTGGCTCAGGCTCATTGTAATAGGATAATTACTGTTTACAATAAACGCTTTTTTTGTATGGGATTTGAATGTGGAGAAGAGTTCCAAAAGTTCCGATTCCTCCTTGTGGTCACGCTCAACATTCAGTAGCAGAGCAATTTCAGGATTGTAGTTTACAATACTGCCGTCTGATTCATCTGACTCAATTACAAGCCACTCTCCTTTTCCGTTCCAAGCGTTGCCTATAAGACCTTGTTTCTGAATGCTTGCAAGCCCTGCTCCCGTAATAAGTGACGGCTCTTTACCGCACTTTTGCAGAATATGGAAAATCATGGCGGTAGTGGTTGATTTGCCTGAAGTGCCTCCAACCGCTATTGTCTTAATGCTGTCTGAAATTTCAGCAAGCAGTTTTGAACGCTTGATAATTGGAATGTTAAGGCTCAATGCCTTTTGATACTCAACATTGCTCTCCTCAATAGCAGTAGATACTATAACAGCCTCTGTTTCAGCCGTTATACCGCTTCCGTCCTGAAAAAAGCACTCAATTCCCGCTCTTTCAAGTTGTATTTGGGTCTCTCCCTTTTCTGTTTTACTGAATAAACGGTCAGACCCCGATACTCTCTTTCCTGTACCTCTCAGGTATTGTGCAATGGCACTCATTCCCGTACCCGCAACGCCTACAAAAAAATAATTACCAAACATATTGCTATTATTTATATTCTCTAAAATTATTTTTTTTAGGCGTTGCCTTTCCCTTTTTTTATTGGGGACACCCCAAACCCCGCGTGCTTCGCACGGAGAACTTCGTTCTCTGTCGCTGCGCTCCCTATAAAAAAATAATTATTCACTATTCTTTATTCTTTATTAACTATTCACTATTAATAAACTTCCTTGCAAATCTTTCTAATATTATCGCTCTCTCCAAGTGTGTAGAAGTGAAGGCTTGGAACACCAAACGCCTTTAACTCTTTGGCTTGGGCTATTGTCCACTCCACACCTGCCTGCCTTGCCTCTTCATTTGTCTTGCAAGCCTTAATTGTCTTAACCAAATCCTGTGGCAAGTCAATATTGAAGGTTTGCGGCAGAATGTTTATATCGTTGAGGGTTGAAATTGGTTTGATACCGGGCACTATAGGAATATTTATTCCGTTAGCCCTGCATAGTTTCACAAAATCAAAGTACTTTTGGTTGTCAAAGAACATTTGAGTTACGGCATACTCTGCCCCAAGTCTCACCTTCTCCTTCAGGTAGAAAATGTCAGTCTCCATATTCTGTGCCTCAAGGTGTTTTTCAGGGTAGCAAGCCACACCCATAGAGAAATTGGTAGGCTTTGGATTCTTTAATGACGAATCTATGTATTTACCGTTGTTCATATCGCTGATTTGCCCCATAAGGCTTGTTGTATGGTTATGTCCGTCCTCTTTTGGCATAAACACACGAGAACCCTTTTGAGGGTCTCCTCTTAGCACAAACAGGTTTTCAATGCCAAGAAAATCAAGGTCAATAAGCAGATTCTCAGTCTCTTCACGGTTAAGTCCGCTACAAATTATATGTGGAACCACATCAATATTGTACTTGAAATGTATGGCAGCGGCTGTGGCAACGGAAGATGGACGCTTACGGACAATGCGGCGCTCTATTGTACCATCATCCTTTGTCTTATATACAGTATCGGCGGCATGACTTGTAATGTTTATATAACTTGGATTGAAATCCAAAAGGTTATCTACAGCACTGTATATGGCATCAATTCCCTTGCCTTTCAATGGTGGCAACAACTCAAATGTAAACAATGGGCTCTTTGCGTTTCTTAATTTCTCTGCTATATGCATAATTTTTCGGTGAATTAAAAATATTTAGATTTATCATTTGCAAAATAGAATCCGCAAACTGACGATACAGGTATCATCATGCAAGATTCCGTTAATGTTATGCCCAAACGCTTCTCTGCGTCAAGGATTCTTAAAAGTTGGCGTTTCATTGCGTGTTCAGGCAGGCAGGTGTAACCAATTGCCGGTCTTATTCCACCACTGAATTGCCACCACTCTTTTTTTGTTCTGTCAAACAGATATTCTGACATAGCCTCAGCCAAACGGTCTGCAAGCAACTGAACTGACATTGCATTGACATCGTCTCCTTTTGACTTATATCCGTTTATCAAATTTTCAGCATTAACTGATACGGCAAACATTCCTATAAAATCATGCTCAGGCGATATGAAATCACTTAGGCTTACACCGCATCGGCGTACAAAATCAAATTTTTCAACTCCACAACACGCACAGTCACAAGCATTTACAATCACTTGACCATTATTGTTATGAGCCTTATAGATGGCAAGCAAGGCACCTGTCCTTATTTTTGAGTCATCAGCGGAAAGTATCTGTTTTGCCTTTTCAATCAACTGCTGAGCCTTGTCAAACGGCACTTCCCACGCAGAGGCATACGCTTTCCAATTTATATATGGAATCAAATCTTCAACTGAAATGTCATTTATCTGCTTTAGACCTGTAAAGTTTGGCTCCACAATCTTTTCTGTACCCCAATCTATCTTTACAGACTTGTCCGCTTCTGTTTCCTGTTCCGCACTTAGCGATGCCCTGACAGTGCTGTAATGAGCCTTTATCTGTTTCTTGTAGCCATCTGAATCCTTTGTCAATGCACTTACTATCTGAACATTTTGGCTGGCATCAGGTGAATGGGCAACAACTCCGTCATAAACGGTGTCAATGTACATTGCCGTATGAGCCTCTGATGTAGTGGCACCACCTACTATAAGTGGAATGTCTGAACCCTGTTTCTGCAACTCCTTAGCCACATTTATCATTTGAGCAAGTGACGGAGTAATGAGACCGCTTATGCAAATTGCTGTAGCATTATTTTTAATTGCTTCATTTACAATAGTTTCAGCAGGCACCATAACACCCAAATCAACCACATTGTAGCCGTTACAGGTAAGCACCACCCCAACAATATTCTTTCCTATATCATGCACATCGCCATTTACGGTTGCTATTACAACACTCTTCTTTATAGAGTTTGTTTCATCTTGCGGAATGTGCGGCAGAATATAGCTCACAGCCTTTTTCATAACAGAAGCACTCTTTACAACCTGCGGCAGGAACATCTTTCCCTCTCCAAACAAAGTGCCTACTGTAGAGATTCCTTCCATCAGCACACTCTCCACAATTTCAAGAGGCTTATATTTTTGAAGTGCCTCATTTACATCATTTTCAATAAACTCTGTTGAGCCGCTTACAAGTGCGGTCTTTAGTCTCTCCTCTACACTACCCCCTCTAATTGGCTTTGAAACGGCTGGACTTGTCCCATTTTGTGGTACAAGTTTGCTTGCATATTCAAGTAGAGCATCAACGGCTGTATCGGAGTTGTTAAGAATAACATCAGTAACTTTTTTACGCAGTTCCGGCTCAATATTGTCATAAACCTGAAGCATTTGAGGATTTACTATCGCCATGTCAAGCCCTGCCTTTACCGCATAATAAAGGAACACGCTGTGCATTGCCTCCCTTACGGCATTATTACCTCTAAAAGCAAATGAAAGATTACTTATGCCTCCGCTTGTCTTTGCACCCGGCAGATTATTTTTAATGTACTCAACCGTCCTTATAAAATCAACTGCATAATTATTATGCTCCTTAATGCCTGTGGCTATTGTAAGCACATTAGGGTCAAAAATTATATCTTCCGATGCAAAGCCAACCTCCTCAGTAAGAATCCTGTAGGCTCTTGTACAAACCTCTTTTCTGCGTTCAAATGTTGTTGCCTGACCTTGCTCATCAAATGCCATAACTATTACTGCGGCACCAAAACGCTTAATGTATCTTGCATGCTCCACAAATGTTTCATACCCCTCTTTCAGCGATATTGAATTAACCACAGCCTTGCCTTGCACACATTTCAATGCCTCTTCAATAACCTTCCATTGAGAAGAGTCTATCATTACAGGCACTTTTGCAATATATGGGTCTGCTCCTGCCAATTTCAGGAACTCCCTCATACACTCGGTTGCATCAAGCATGGAATCATCCATACACACATCTATGACCTGTGCCCCTCCGTCAACCTGACGGCGTGCTACAAGCAGTGCCTCATCAAAGTTCTTTTCAGCAATAAGTTTTGCAAACTTCTTTGAACCAGCCACATTTGTGCGTTCACCCACATAAACAAAATTATCAAAACGGCATGGTTCAAGTCCGCTTAGCACAGTCTGCTGATTGTGTCTTGCAACTGCACGGGGCTTATATTTGTCAGCCAAACACTTAATTGCCCTTATATGTTCAGGTGTGGTTCCGCAGCAGCCTCCTGCAATGTCAAGCAAACCTTGCTCAAAAAACGGATTCATTGCAACTGTCATTGTTTCAGGTGTTTCAGTGTAGTTTCCGTCTTTATCAGGAAGCCCTGCATTGGGGTGTACACTAACATAACATTCCGCCGTTTCTGCCACTCTTTTAAGGTACGGCAACATTTCTGATGCTCCAAATGAGCAGTTCAGTCCTATTGAGAACGGCTTAAACGGAGCCACCGATACCACAAAAGCCTCAATTGTCTGTCCTGTAAGCAATCTGCCGCTTTTTTCAACTGTTGCACTAACCATTACAGGTATCTGCGGAGCAACCTCATTTGCCGCTGTCAATGCCGCCTTTAAGTTAAGAGTGTCAAAAAATGTTTCAAACAGAAACAAATCAACACCACATTTTGACATGGTTTCAATCTGCTTTCTATAGTTTGACTTAAGTGTGTCAAATGAGGCATCGGGGTTCAAAGTCAAGGTAACGGAAGTGGGACCTATGCTACCTGCAACAAAAACCTTACGGTCAGCACACCCGTCTGCAGCCTTGCGTGCCACCTTGACAAAACGCTCATTACGCTCCACTATGTCAGAGCCTTCATTAGCGGTAAATGTATTTGTGGATATTATGTCCGCTCCCGCTTCAATATATTGCTTATGAACAGATAAAACGGCATCCTCAAGTGCTTTGCCCGTAAGATGGTCAGCACCTGATTTCTGAAGCATTGTTCCCATTGCTCCGTCCAAGACCAAAACTCCACTATTTACAGCCTCAAATATATCCATCATAAAAAAGAGGGTGACCAATTCTGTTTCAGTTCACCCTCCCTTATTTAGTCAACAAAATTGAAAATCACTCATTATCAGCCACCTCTCTTACACATCTTACTGCAAAGCCATAGCCAAACTTGCTGGGCACCTCCATAAGGTCAGGTTCTGTATTGCTTAATGCTTTTGCATAAGCAAAATTGCTTGTACCTTCAAGAATGGATGATGTCCACCAAAATGCCTGTTCGCCTTGGAAAACATAGTCTCCGCCAGGACGACGGTCTCCACTTGGCATAGCGGTAAAGCCGGAAATGTTGTTTTTGTCAACAAAGGATGTCTTGTTTCCTATATCCCCAATGCCTTCATCTATATTATCCATCCAATATTGATTGTCAGCAAGAGCCTTTGCAATTTTATTGTCCTGATGAGACTCATCATAATTCCATCTATTATACATACAGTATGCCTGAAGTATTAACCAGTCATCAACTGTAGCGATACGCCATCCTTCAGGTGCAAGTTTGCCACTCTTTACAGCATAATAATTATACAACGCACCATATTGAACAAAAGAATTTACGGTTTTTGTCTCATCTACACCACCATTGAAATCATATACGCACCAAGCACCTGTACCTAATGAATCAGCAATCATCCAAGCCTCCGCCTCTGGTGCATACTCTATAGGAGTTCCGTCATTATAGTGTGTAACTTTAAGGTTCTCCACCATCCACTCCAAATTACCTATGCGTACTGTGGTATATTCATTGCCATCTATATCCTTTATGGACTCTTGCTCCTTATTGCAACCTACAAGCATTAGAGCCACTGTTGCAAGCATAATTGAGAATACTTTTTTCATAAACTATATAATTTTTATTATTGAATTACAAATATAAGCATTTTTTCAATAAATATATATATCTTTGTAAAAATTAATACAAAATATTTATGAAAACATCAAGAAGTCTTGTTATTGCAACCTTAATACTTTTAATGTCAGCCTCTGTAATGGCTGAAGAGTGGCACTTTGGACCAACATTAGGTTATGAGAACACTAACTTCAAAATGAAAACAAACAATGAGGAGGCAGGTCTTAATAATTTAAGCGGATTTAACATCGGATTCCTTGCCGCATGTGACCCTATTGAATATTTCAGCATTCAAACAGGAGTATGCTTTGTTATGAACGGATACCAACTTAAAGGCTCTACATTTCTTGACAAATACAAACAATACCTAAATATTGAAGAGAAAACAAACCTGTTCTACCTCAATTTTCCTGTATATCTTATTGGAAAGATACCTGTAGGCAGTGCATACTTGAATATTGAATGCGGACCTAACCTTTATGCAGGACTTGACTCCCACTCAAAAATAACCCTGAATGCAGGAAGTGAGACATATTCTGAATCAGAGAATCTGTTTGATGACGGAATAGACCGATTCAACTGCACCATTCACCTGGCTGGAGGTTTTGAATACTCCGGATTCAGAATAATGGCAGGTTATAATTTTGGTGTTTACAACATGTGGCAGAACAACAAGAACCGCACAAGTGACGAATCCCTGAAGATGAGCGGATTTGTCATCAATTTGTCTTACCTTTTTTAAGTTTGTCAAGTGACGGTATCAAACCCTTGACATATTTGTATGAAGGCTCTATTTTAAGAATCTTGTTGTAGAACTCCCCTACCTTTTCATAATCTTCAGCGGACTTATAACAGTCTGCTATGCACAATAGTAAATGCATGTACAGCCAATTATGGTAGGTTGTACGCTTATTTGAATCAGCCTCCATAAGTTTCAAGGCCTTAAGATAAGCCTTTTTTGCATTTATATTTGAGCCACCCAATACAGTTGGCATTGAATACATTACATTCCCGTATTCAATTTGTGAAAACCAGCAGTCAGGCATTTCAATAACGGCATTTCTTGAACTGTTAACACATTTCCAGCCGTTCACAACAACCTTAATAGGGTTCAGTTTCATTTGATAAGCCAAAAATGCAGAGCCGTATGACTTTATTTTAGCCTCATACATATTTCTTGTAACGGTTCTTGCAGGCAATGTCTTAACTTTTGTCTCAAATATTCCCAAATCCTTTAATGCCACATCAAGTGCACGTTTGGCATTAGCGTTTACTGTATCTCCCGTTATGCACCATGCAACATAACAATACTGAGCCTCAAGAATAAAATCAAGACTGTCAACACTCATATTCTTATTCCTGTGAAAGTCATCAATAACACTTTTCCAACTCTTAATATTTTGATTTACATAGGAATAATACAATTTATCGGCAACACTATTGAATATTGAATCAGAACAATACCCCGATACTGACACCACAGAAACAAGCAATATGAAAAGCATTTTTCTCATAATTTCCACTTATCCTCCTCTGAAAGTTTTTTCATACGCTTGAACCCTGCAACCCACATAAGGATTACAAATACATAGAACAACATTGAAATGAATGCACTAAAGCTTTCATTTGTTGCGTTAAGTTCATCAGCAAACATAAGCAGGAAGTCATACGTACCATGAATAAAGACAGCTGACAGCAATCCGTAAGTAAGAAGTGCAGTTGAGTTCTTGCGTGAGAATTTAGCCATTCCCATACCATAACCCATTGCAATAGCAAACAAGGCATGTGCAGGAACGGCAGAAAACGCTCTTGCGTAAGCGATTGATTCTGCGTTATTTATATCCTGATAAATATAAAGCACATTTTCAACAAATGCAAAACCCAACGATACAAACACCGCATAAACTATGCCGTCAAAACGCTCATCAAAATCGGGGCTTCTCCAAAAAAGTTTATATAGGAAATAGAATTTTGTACCCTCCTCTATCAATGCCGCACTTACAAATGCCCTTAAAAACACATTGCTTTGAATGTCTATACCTGACAAATCAAGCAGAGTTCCTATCAAAAGCACCACAACGGCAGAACACATACCACCTGCAAAAGCCTTTATCAATGCACTCAAAGGCTCTTTTTGGTAAACATCGCGCTTATAAACATATAGAGCGATGATTAATACCGGAATAAACGCAAGTAAAAGTACGTATCTCATACAAGGTACAAATATAATAAAATTTTATTAAATGAGAAAGGAGAAATGAAAAATGAGACTGTTACTTCGTCATTCGGCATAACTCAAGTAAACTTGGTTACTTTCTGTGACTCTTTCTCGTGACTCGGCATAGTGAACAAGTTCACTCTGCTCTCGCTACTCAAAGAGTTCTGCTCTCATTCCTAGTAACAGTCTCATTTCTCCTTTCTCATTTATATCGGGTCCACGTCTATTATTGTGGAAACCATGGAATACTTCCTGTTCATACGCTCTATAGCCTGTGTCACTGCCATCTTAGCGGCAGAAACAGAGTTGGTTACAGGAATTTTGACCATTACACGCCTTATATTGTAATCTCTGATTTTTGATACAGGAGGAACTTCAGGACCTAAAACCATACCCTTTAACTGCTCAGACAAAAACGAAACCAACAAACGTGACGCACCTTGTACAGCATTGATATTCTTGCTTTTAAGGCTTATAAATATAATTCTGCTGAACGGAGGATATGAGAACAACCGTCTAACCTCAACCTGCTCTTTATAAAATCCCTTATAATCATTTGTAACAATCTGACCAACAATAGGATACTCTACATGAGAAGACTGAAACACAACCTCTCCCCTTTTATGAGCCCTGCCTGAACGCCCCGATACCTGCAATAGTGTCTGATAACTCAATTCTGTGGAACGGAAATCAGGGTAATCCAAAAGAGTATCGGCGTTTATTATACCAACAAGTGAAACTCCCTCAAAATCAAGACCTTTAGAAACCATCTGCGTTCCCAAAAGAATGTCCGCCTCATGACGTGCAAACTTTTCAAGAATGTTTTTATAGGAATTTTTGCCTTTTGTAGTGTCAAGGTCAAGACGCAAAACTTTGGCATTGGGCAAGAACTCGCCTATAACAGACTCAACCTGCTCTGTTCCATAGCCGTAAGCGGAAATTTCACCACCACAAATAGGGCATTTCTGTGGCATTGGCAAGCGTTTGCCACAATAATGACATTCAAGAGAGTTTGAACCTTTATGATACGTCATGCTTACTGAGCAGGAATCACACATAGGCACCCAACCGCACGCCTCACAATGCACCTGAGAAGAGTATCCACGCCTATTGTGGAAAAGAATAACCTGCTCCCCTGCACTAACCGCTTCAATTATTTTATCCCTTAAAATCCAAGAGAACATAGATGTAACCTTACGTTTACTACGCTCCACCCTCATATCCACCACAGTGGTCATAGGTGGCTCTATATCCTTGAATCTCTTATTCAGTTCCACTAAATGCCACTTCCCCGATACAGCATTGTAATACCCCTCTATGCTTGGGGTTGCCGAGCCTAAAAGTGTATTTGCCTTATACATTGATGCCAACATAATGGCACAGTTTACAGCGTTATAGCGTGGAGCAGGCTCCTGCTGTTTATAGCTGGCATCGTGTTGTTCATCTACAATAACCAATTTCAGATTCTTAAACGGAAGAAAAACAGCAGACCTTACACCCAACACAATAGAATATTTGGAGCCGTCAAGAATGTCCTTATATACTTCTGCTCTCTCCTGCTCATTCAGTTTTGAATGATATACAAGCATTTTATCACCAAAGAAAGCCCGCAGACGCTCTGTAAGTTGTGTTGTAAGAGCAATCTCAGGCACAAGATAGAGAACCTGACCGCCATTTTTAACCACATTGTCTATCAACTTGACATAAATCTCAGTCTTTCCGCTTGATGTTATACCATGCAACAGCACAGGTTTCAAATCACTACCAAAAGCCTCACACACTTGATTATATGCAGTCTGCT
>JAZUKL010000045.1:0-6723 GCA_045643245.1 Candidatus Enterocola sp. | reverse complement strand
GGTCTGTATCCAGGGTAATATGGTCCCCACGGACGATACCAAGGGTCATACCAAGGGTCATAATATGGTCCCCAAGGGCGATACCAAGGGTCATACCATCCTCCCCAGCCCCAATTCCAGCCTACGCCAACGTAAACATTGCTTGTACAGTTTTTGCTGTTGCCCTTGTCTGAATTGTAATAATAGTTATTAATATTTTGAATTACAACCTTTTGGGAGTCTGATACAACATCGGGGTTATAATATTTAATGATTTGAGATGTGTACTTATAGTCATCGTTGCTTAATTCAACAGGCTGTGCTGCAGTAGATGACGATTGGTAAAAACGGTTGTATTCATCAATGTCACGCGTTGTCTGCACTGTTTGAACAGTGGTTTTGGTGGTCTTGGTGGTTGTTTTTGATGTGGATGTTGACTTTGACGGCGTGTAATAGACGTCATCATAAAGGCTTTGGGCAAATAATGAACCTGCAAGGCAAAGCACTAATGCAAAAATGACTGTACGTTTCATAATTTATACTATATTTGCATACAGATTTGTAAAGTTATATAATTTTTTAATATTCTCCAATATGAAATTTGTAAAAATATGCGTTGATGTTACTTTTTTGCCTGAATATGAGGCTGATGTCATAACCTATAATCTTTCAGAATATGGTTGTTGCTCTTTTGAAATCACTGAGTCAGGCAAGTCAAAGATTCTTAACGCTTACATTGATAAGACCATTTTCAACATTGAAGGTTTAACTGCTCTTCTTGAAAATTACAACTTTTCATTTGAAGATATGCCTGATAAGGATTGGAATGAGGAGTGGGAGCAAAATTCATTCAAACCTGTAACTATAGACAATCGATGCGTAGTTTGCAGCACTTCTCACACTGATGTTCCTGAATGTAGGTATAAGATTCTTATAAATCCTAAAATGGCATTTGGCTCAGGCTCCCATCAAACCACATCAATGATGCTTGAATGGATTTTAGATGATGATTTTGAAGGAAAGAAGGTTCTTGATATGGGTTGCGGTACAGCGGTGCTTGGCATACTTGCCGCAAAAAAGGGGGCATCGGAAGTAACGGGGATTGATATTGATGAGTGGAGCGTCAATAATGCAAAGGAGAACATTTTACTGAACGGCGTGTCAATGAGTGTTGAGTTAGGTTCTGCCGTACAAATAGGCAATAGGAGTTTTGATGTGGTTTTTGCAAACATAAACTTGAATATTCTTCTTGCCGATATGAAGGAGTATTCCAAATCTATCAATAAAGGCGGTATTCTGTATATGAGTGGCTTTTACAAAGAGGATATGCCAAAACTTGAGCAATGTGCCAAAGGTTTGGGATTAAGACTTAACGGATTTAAGGAGAAGGATAATTGGGTGGCTTGCAAATTTTGTAGCGGGATCGAGAATTGAACTCGAGACCTCCGGGTTATGAATCCGACGCTCTAACCAACTGAGCTATCCCGCCATTTTGCTTTGCGACCGCAAAGATAGTGTAATTTATAAGCAAAACCAAAAAAAGTTCAACTTTTTTTACTGCTTTCTTGCTTTACGGAATGTTATGTACTGCTGAACTACCGTAAGTACAAAGTAAAATCCTGTCAACATCCATAGTGCATCAAACTCTTTTTTGATTTGCAGCATGTTTGCACCCATAGAACTCAGATGCAGGTATCCGTGCATACTCCATGTTGAAGGGAAGAAATATGAAAGTATTCTCCAAGCCTTAGGAATGCAAGGCTGAGGCCATGACACACCGGCAATAAACAGGAATATAAGCGATGTTGGCAGCAATATAACCATGCCTGTCTCTCTGTTATGTAGGAATCCTGATACAAACAGAGAGAAGAATATAGTGGCAAGCAACATTGGCACTATAAATCTTAAAATGTAAACAGGATTGCCAATGTGTGGCAGATTCTTGAATACATGTGGAATAAGAATCAAGTCAATTACGCTTAGTCCTATATATATTATGAAAAATGCAAGTGCCATACCAATGGTTACCAAAATGGCATGAGAGAAATGGTGTGCATTGGCTTGGTATATTGTCTGTTTCTCCTCATAGAAAGTGCCTCTTAACATACAGATTCCTAAGAACATAGTCTGCAAGATAATAAGAACAAGCACTGGCGGGATAAGGAATGAACCGTATCCGTCAATAGGATTGTACAGTTTTGTCTCTTCATACGGAGCGCCTTGTGTCAGTTCGTATGCAAGTTCATCGCTGATACCCAAACTGTTAAGACGCTTAAGCTGAATTTGGTGCATCTCCTCAAGCATTACCATGTTTGCAGGCAGAAGCAGGTTCTTCATATACAGGAAGGTGGTCATATCACAGTAAAGTGATACGTGTGCCTGTCCTCTAAGACCTTTCAGGTTGTCAGCGTAATCTCTTGGGAAATAGATTATTCCATGTGCCTTCTGTGCCTTTAGCAGACGTTCAGCCTCCGTCATAGATGTACACCTATATACAATCTTTACATCGGGCGATGCGTCAACTTTACGCAAGAACCGCATACTTTCATGACTTCCTGACAGGTCAACGGCAATTATAGGCACCTCTTTAACAGTGTTTTCCCAACACAGGAATCCGTAAAGTACAGGGTATATTAGACTTGCCACAAAGAATATGGTAATTACGCCTCCGTCATGAAAAACCGCACTGACTGTATCTGTAATAACCCTCCAAACAAAACGTACGGTCTTGCTTGCATTGCGCAATATGTTTGAAAACATTGACATTATTTGGTAGGGTAGTTTAGATGTTCTGCTGCATAATGCAGTCTTTTTACTATGAATAGTGGCGGAATTAACGCAATAAGCATGTATATGATTGGCAAAACTGTGTTCTCCACAGGACCGTTAAGTAGAGCCTCATTAACATATACATGGTAGTAGTGTGTTAACGGGAACAGCCAGGTGAGAGACCTGAATGCAGGTAGCATGGCCATGGCAGGGTATGTGAACCCTGACATTGAAAATGCCAACATTCCATATAATGCACCTATACTCAATGCGGTACGCACTGAAGGCAATAATCCAATGATAAGAACAGCAACTGCTTGCATTGCACATACATATATGAGCAGACTCATGCTCATTGCAAAGAATGAACCTGCAACAGGAAAGTCAAGGACCTTATACATTAGGGTGTTGCAACATATTCCTAAAATTATGTAAATGACACTGTACGGGAATATTTTTCCTGTAAGGGCAACAGGCATGGAGCCATTTGCAGTTTTAAGCCAATCATGAGAGGTCTTGTCTTTCATCTCAATTCCTATTGAGAATATTGTGGTGGTTAGAATAATCAAACCAAGAATACCTGGTAGGATTGTTCCTATAAGGTATATTGAGTAGTTTGATTTTGGATTTGCTATCTGGTGTGTTTCAACAACAATAGGCTGAATCAGTGCCATAGCCTGCGGTTCAGTAAGACCAATTCCTGTGAACACTTGCAGTTGTAAGGCACCGGACACCAAGTTACACATCATAAGTAACTGCTTGTAAGCCATGTTTGCTCCAACTGTGTATGTGTTGTTTGTATAGACACTCAGTTTAGGTCTCTTCAGCCCTGCCAATTCATTGTAGAAATCATGTGGAATTACAATAAATCCGTAAATCTCACCGCGTTGCAGTATGTCTCTTGCCTCTGCGTATGAGTGGCATTGCCTGGTAACCTCCACCATCTGCATTGAGTTAAGTTGGTGAATGATATTACGCGATGTTGTTGTACGGTCTAAATCAACCACCCCGATAGGCATACGCTCAGGAACTCCCTGTTGAAGAATCGTGGCAAAAAAGAAACAACAAATCAGCATTACAACCACGGTTGCAATTATGTACAACGGACGTGAAAACATTATTGTGATTTCACGCTTTGTTACATTTAATATATCTCTAAAGGTGTTCAAGTTAATCCAAATCTTGGTCTTTTTGGCGGATAATGGCTGTCATGCCAGGCTGTAATCCTTCAATTGTCTCCATTGGACGAGCCTTAACCTCAAATGTACGGACATCATATTGGTCACTTGCTGTGGTTGCACGCCATGTTGCATAACTTGCCATTGCCTTAATATGGGTTATTTTAACTCTATAGGTACGCTTGCCAAGTGCAGGTATCTTTATCATCCATTCTGAACCTACACCAAAACCTGCAAGTTGGTCTTCTCTTACAGAGAAAACAAACCACATGTCAGATTCATCAACAATGCTCATTACAGGTGCACCAGGAGCAACCAACTCACCCTTGTGTGGGAATATTCCTTCAATTACACCGTCAATAGGTGCTACAAGAAATTTCTCCTTAATCAGTTCATTTACCATCTTTATGGCACCGTCAGCCTGGTCAACCATAGCCTGAGCGGCTGCCTTGCCCTCTTCATCAACGCCGTTTCTTACCATATTATATTGTAGCAAGGATGTTTTTTCTGATGTTTTGGCTGATTTGTACAAGGCTTCCGCTTCATCTCTTTTTTGAAGAGAAACCACGCCCTTGTCATACAGACGTTGAACACGCTGATATGTCTGCTCTGCAATCTCTCTTGCGGTTCTTGCCTTTTGATACACCTCGTATGCACTTTGCACCTGCTCTGAACGGGCACCTTTCATTGCTTTCTGTTGTGCAGCGTCTGCGGCACTTTTTGCGGCTTGTGCCTGTGCAAGTTGCACTTCAGTTTCAGGACTGCTTATTACAACAAGCGTGTCTCCTTTGTGGACAAAGTCTCCCTCTTCAGCAAAGAACTCCTCTACACGTCCAAGAATCTTGCCTGAGACTCTGTATTCTGAGGCTTCTGCTTCACCTGCTATTACTTCAGGTTCAGGTTTATACACAAACACGCCAATGATGGCAACTATAATAACCACTTCAAGTATGGCTATCAAGCCAACAAGCAAACTGTTTTTTTTGTCTTTGTTATCCATATTATTTATCTGTAAGTTTTCCAAGTTGTTTCTTTAGTAATAGTTCACTGCTACGCAAGTCAATGGCAGCGTCAATTTTTTGATTGTATGCCGTTTGCCAGCCTGTTTGGGCAATCATGACATCTGTTACTGTGGCAACGCCCTCATTATATGCCTCCTCTGCCAAACGTAGGTTCTCATCAGCGTTCTCCAAGTTCAATAATGCCTGTTTAAGGTTCTTGTTGCCCTCTTGAACTCTGAATGCTGTTTGATTGGCTTCAACGGTAAATGCCTTTGTGGCATCTTCCAATTCAAGTTTTGCAACGTTTGCAGCATGTTTTGCCGCCTTGTATCTGTATATGGCATCGGCGTGGGCAATAGGAATATTAACCACTACACCAACGTTGAACCCACCTAAAAAGTCTTTGTTATAGCCGTCAAGAACATTTGGCGATGATGCTACATAGTTGGCTGCGGCAACAATGTTTGGCTGAAGCCCTGCACTTGAAAGTTTGGCTGCCGCCTTTGATAGTTTTTCTGACTCCTCAAGTATCTGAATCTCTGACCTATTCTTAATTTTTGTGGAGTCAATGAAAGTGTTTTCTGTTGTTAAGGAGTAACTGTCAATATTTGAAGTGTCAAGAGTTATGTTTGCATTGAGCGGAAGTCCGCAAAGTTTGCAAAGTGTCATTTTTGACATTGCAAGTCCGTTCTCTGCCTTTGACTTAATCAGTTCTGATTCATTTAGTTTGACCTTAACCTTAAGAATGTCTGATTTTGTGGCAACTCCCTCCTCTACAGCAGATTCAACGTTTTCAAGAAGTTTTTTCAAAAGGTCAGTGTATTGTGCCGCCAATTTTACTTTTTCCTGCAACGATACGGTCAGCAGAAACGCCTCGTTAACTTTTACTATGGTGTTCTCTTTGTCTCCTTTGCTTTTCATCTGTGCTATTTTCTCTGCACTTTGAGACATTTTATACAGGTTTGTAAGTCTGCCACCCATATATATTGGCTGAACCACCCCGACTTGAGCCACAAATACATTGTGAATGTCAAAAGTGGCTTTGTCATGAACGCTTTGGTATCCGTCGCCCAACACTGAACTCAGAGCGTCTTTTACGGCAGGCAGGTCTTTAAGAAAGTTAGGATTAGAGAATGTAAAGGAGCCGTTTGCGGCATTGAATGTACCCAATCCAGTTGCAAGTTGGTTTGGCAACAGGGCAATGTTCTTTTCATTCCACATGTACATGCCGTTTGCACTCAATTTTGGAAAGAAACCGGCAAACGCAGCCTTTCTTAGGTCAGAGGCTGAGGCCTCAGCCTCAATGTCAATTTTCAGTTGATTGTCTTCACCTAAAGCAAGTTGGGTGCAGTTTTCAAGTGTCAGCAATCTTTGTGCAAATATGTTGCTTATTACAAACGATGTAAAAACAACAGTAAGTAAAAGTTTTTTCATGCTTATGATTTTTTTATCGTGCAAAATTAGTGATTTTTATTTGGTTAACAATGCACTATGTGGTATTTTTTTGCAAAATACGGAAAATACCACTAACTTTGTCATACTAATATTACAAATTTATGAATGAATTCAAATGTGTGGCGGCAAGTAATTCCGATGAGCGTTTAACGCACAGAGAATTATCTATTTATAAAAGAGAAGGTGATATCCGTTCTGATTTTGACAGAGACTACACTCGTATTCTTCACTCATTTGGATTCAGAAGGTTAAAGCATAAGACACAAGTCTTTTTTGGAGGGGCAGGCAATGACCATATTTGTACTCGTATGGTGCATGTAACTCATGTGGGTTCCGTTGCG
>JAZUKL010000044.1:0-12455 GCA_045643245.1 Candidatus Enterocola sp. | reverse complement strand
AGGTAAATTCTGTATTTCATCTAAGAACAGATATTGATAATTTGGATATACTTCTTGTAGTAACTCTGCCACCGAGTCCTCATTGAATAAAGAAAGTAATTTGCTATCATCAAAATTCAGATAAGCAAAATTTGTGTTTTTCAGCATAAGTAGTGCAAATACTGATTTGCCTGCACGTCTTGGTCCTGTTATGAGTTTTATAAGCGGAGATTTCAAATAGTCTTCCAGAGGCACTCTCACAGTTCGTGGTTGATATTGTTTGCTTAACAATTCGTCTCTTTCTTGCCTTTGTTGCAGTATTGTTTTTTTCATAAGATTGTAGCTTGTGTCCATTATTTTCATTGTAATGGACAAAAATAGTACTTTTTTGTCCATTATACAAATTTTAGTGGACAAAAATTGCAGTTTATATTAAATATTTTAGTCGGTATGATATTATTGTTTTGCAAATTATTATTTTTTCGTAACTTTGCAGGCAGAAGGCTCACGCTGTATTGGGAGTTTTTTTTCATCGGGGTGGGTCTAGACATATTAAAGGCGTCTAGTAACGCTTTGTTTTGGCGATTCAGAACTTCGCAAATTCTTATATTACTCCAAAACATTGCAACGGTAGATGTCCTACGGGATATGTAGTATTTTGTCATTACCTATGTAGGTAAAAAGACATTTAATTCATATCAGCGTGGGCTTTGCGTTGCTTGTTCGGAGTAATGGGCAATGCGAAGGCCTTGAATCGCGGAACAGGCAAAGTGCAGGTCCGCGTTTTTTTGACCCATAGCACATAGACGACCATTCGTTTGTGTGCTATTTTTATATGGAATCAAAACATCCTCTAATTTCGATTGTATCTCCTGAATATAAAGGAGAAAAGATGGTTGCAGAACTAGTTGAAAGAATTAGTCAAGCAGTATTTCCAATCACCAATGATTTTGAAATCATTTTAGTAAATGATGCTTCACCTGACAATACTTGGCAGGAAATAGAAAAACAATGTTCCCTAAATCATTATGTAAAGGGCATTAATTTAAGTAGAAATTTTGGACAGCATTATGCCATTACTGCTGGGCTGACTTATGCAAAAGGAGACTGGGTAGTGGTAATGGATTGTGACCTTCAAGACCGTCCAGAAGAGATTCCTAACCTATATTTGAAAGTTCAAGAAGGCTATGATTCTGTTTTAGCACAAAGAGTGAATCGTGAACATGGTTGGCTTAAGAAATTTAGTTCAAAGTTATTCTATGCACTGTTTGCCTATTTAACTGAGACTAAACAAGATGCTTCTGTAGCAAATTTTGGCATTTATAGTAAAGATGTAATTAAGTCCGTTCTGGATATGGGAGATAAAATGAGATATTTTCCAACGCAAGTACAATGGGTAGGATTTAAAAAATATTATCTACCCATTCAACACGATGCCAGAGCTCAAGGAAAATCAACATATAATTTTAGTAAGTTGTTTAGGTTAGCATTTGATACAATAATATCTTTTTCTGACAAACCAATGCGACTTATGGTAAGGAGTGGATTATGGATTACGGCAATGTCATTTGTTGTAGCGTTAGTATATATAATTCAATATCTAATGGGTTATATTGAGGTTATGGGATTTGCATCAATCATTATTTCAATTTGGTTTTTAGCAGGAATTATGATTTCGTTGCTTGGATTAGTAGGTTTGTATATAGGTAAGATGTTTGAAACTGTAAAAAATAGACAAATGTACATTGTATATCAAACATTAAACATTGAATAATGAAGATAGAAGAAAAACAATGGGATAGTGATTTTTTTGGAATCAAAATTGGACGTGCAGATGTTACAACCATAGATGATCTGCTCAAATTGTCTGCTATGCAATCAAAATTAAAAGAAAATTTTGATTTGTTGTATGTGTTTGGTCCCCATAATATTGAGTGGAATCAAGTAGGTGCAAAATTAGTTGATGAAAAGATAGTTTATACAAAACAAATAGAAAAAAAACAAGAGGATATAAATGTACATATATATAAAGATAAAGATGTATGCAATGATTTATACAGATTGGCACTAGTAAGTGGTGAGTATTCTCGTTATCGGTTGGATTTCAATTTACCCAAAGGTTCTTATGAAAAACTATATAGACGTTGGATAGAACAATCAGTAAACGGAATTTTGGCTGATAGAATTTTTGTCTATGAAGAAAAAGGAAATTACGTTGGTATGATTACTTTGAAATGTCAGGATAAAGTTGCCGATATAGGTTTAGTGGCGGTAGATTGGTGTATGCAAGGAAGAGGTGTAGGCACTAAAATTTTACAAACATTAGAAACTTATATTGCAGAAAATACTGATGCAAATCAACTAAATGTTGCCACGCAGTGGAATAATACAAATGCGAGAGCCTGGTATGAAAAAAATGGTTTTAAAGTAAGTAGTATAACAAAAATCTGGCATTTGTGGTTGTGAAAATTTTAGAGAAATATAGTATTCTAATAGGGGTCAATTTGATATATGCATGTGTCTCTATTTTTACTAGGATTGCTTCAGAATACGAAATGTTTTCTATGCAATATACAATTGGTGTGTTTGGAGCGATTTGTGTATTGGGTATATATGCTGTTATTTGGCAGCAAATATTGAAACGATTTCCTGTAGGAGAAGCATATATGTATAAAGGTACAAGTGTTGTTTTTGTCTTATTGTTGGCGACTCTGGTTTTTAACGATACAATTTCATGTGCAAACATTATTGGTGCTGTAATTATTGTATGTGGAATAGGATTATATTCTAGATTATGAGTTGTTACTATGTGTTGGTAGTATTTTCAGTCTTTGCTGCCGCCTGTGCACAAATGTTGTTAAAACAGGGTGCAAAGAATGAGTATGAATCATTTATAAGTCAATATTTGAATCCATGGGTTATAAGTGGTTATGGAATTATGGGGTGTTCATTACTGCTTAATACATATTGTATGAGTAAAGGCATTAAAATTTCGGAAGTAAGTATCATTGAATCACTAAGTTATTTATTTGTGCCAATTCTTTCGTTTTTAATGTTTAAGGAACGCTTGTCTTTGAAAAAAATTGGAGCGATTGTGGTTATTATTATTGGAATATTAATATTTTTTATTTAACATGAATAGTAAGTTTTTTAAATCTACATTTTATTTGTGCTTAACATTATTTATTGGGGTGTTGGCATTTTATATAGTTTATAATTCTCAATGGCTTGTTGGTGATGACGCTATTATAATACGTCATACTGGTTGGGGTCATTTTTTTAATCCAAAAGATACTGTTATACCTGAAAGTGGAAGGTTTTTTCCTATGGCGTATTTTTTATACAATATTCTTCCTGTTCTTCATATGTATTCAGTTGAAGCTCATTTTACACTTCATTTGTGCGTTTTTTTGATTTTTTCTTTCTTCTCATATAAAGTTGTTTCATCTTCCATTGAAACACATCATGGTATTTGGTCATATATAATTGTTTTTGCTGGTTTAGCAATTTGTATACAACGCGGATACAATGCGTTCTTAGATGGTTTTTCAACAATATGGATTGATTATACATTAGTTATGATATGGGCATATTGTAGTTTTAAGGTTCATACACAGCAATCTAAAATGGCAGCATGTATAGGTTTTTGTGTCGTAACATATTTGTCGTATTGTATTGAGGCTAATTTTATTTTACCATTATGTTATGGTTTGCTAAGTATAATATTATTACGTAAGCAGAATACCAAATTAGAGAATGTTTACTTTTTGAGTATGATATTTACTGCATTAGTGTTTTTAATTGTATATTATTTCACTTGCTTCTTATATATTAAATCTGCATATGACGGCTCACATGGATCAAATGTGACATTGTTCGACAATGCCATTAATATGTTAGTTGCACAAAAAATTATGCTTTTAGGTTTACTGGTTTTGTTGTGGCGCAGTTACCAAATTTTACACGCTCATACTCCAATAGACCAATATGATGTAATGTTGTTAACTGGTTTTGGCTTCTGTTGTGGGTGTATAATTCTAAAATTAAATTGGGTGATGTATTATTCAATAGGCACATTGATTATGATGCCTTCTATTATACATTGCCTATGTAATATTCAATATAGATGGATTGCACCTGCTGTTTTGATTTGTCTTTCAATTTTTATGTGTCGTACTTTACCAAAATATATTGCTGGTAATCAATTAAGTAGAAAAAGAACAACAGTACAAATGAATATTATATCACAGCAGTATAATTATGGTCAAAAATTTTATTGGTATGAACCCATAGACAATAGAGAATGGTGTTTTGATTTAGAATTTAGGGCTTGGTTACGTGAAGCCTTACAATCACAAATTGGTTGGCAAAACGAAAACGAACAATTTAAATTGAATGTTATAACAGAGTTTTCTGATTCAATTACATATAGTGGCGTTTATTTTGTTTCAGAACAAAACGAAAAACTATTTCCTGGAATCAATGAGAAAATAATAAATGCAGGAGAAGTCTTGCATAATGACAAAGAAAGAAATATACAAACAATTTTGATAAAATGATAACAACTCCAAATATAAATATCCCATTCAATAAACCTCATCTTACAGGTAAAGAGGCTCATTATATGTATCAAGCCGTATTTGACGGCAAACTATCTGGGAATGGAAGATTCACAAAGTGTTGCCAACATTTTTTTGAAGAGAGATATGGATTTAGAAAATGCTTATTGACAACATCTGGAACTGATGCATTAGAGATGTGTGCCATGCTTTGTAATCTAAAACAAGGTGATGAGGTTATAATTCCATCATATACATTTGTATCAACTGCTTTGGCGTTTTTAAGAGAAGGAGCAAAGGTTATATTTGCAGATTCTATGAAACGTAATCCAAATCTTGACGCTGATACATTAGAATTGTTGATTACACCACGTACAAAAGTAATCGTACCTGTTCATTATGCAGGAGTGGCTTGTGATATGGATGCAATAATGGATATTGCAAATAAACATAACTTATTAGTGGTTGAAGATGCCGCTCAAGCAATAGACTCTTACTATGTAAGAGAATCAAGGAATAAGAGGTATAGGACAAGAAGACCATTAGGTGGCATAGGACATTTAGCAGCATTCAGTTTTCATGAAACAAAAAATATTACTTCTGGAGGAGAAGGTGGTTTGTTGGTTGTAAATGATGAGAAATTAATTAGAAGATCAGAAATTCTATGGGAAAAAGGAACTAATCGTGCGGAATTTTTTAGAGGTGATGTTAACAAATATGGCTGGGTGGATATGGGTTCAAGTTTTTTGCCAGCAGAAATAAATGCAGCATTTCTTTATGCACAATTGGAAAATTTAGAAGAAATCCAATTCAAACGTATGCAAATATGGAACAAATATTATGAGCAATTAAAACCTATAGCAAAAAAATGTATTTTTTCCTTGCCAGATATTCCTGAGTATGCAACAAACAATGCTCATATGTTCTATCTTATTCTTCCAAATTTAGAAAAACGTTCTGCATTTATTCAATATATGAAAGAGCATAACATCTTAACGGTATTCCATTATTTAAGTTTGCATTCAAGTAAGTATTTTGAAGGTAAACATGATGGGCGTGTTTTGTCGGAGTGCGACCGATATGCAGACACATTAGTACGTTTACCATTATTTTATGATTTACAATTAGAACAAGTGGAATATATATGTCAAATAATTCATAATTTTTGTGTATTAGAATAGATGTGATTTATACTAAAAAATTTGACACCACACATGGATAATACATTTGGGTAAAGTTTGCAACTAAAACGCACTACAAATATAAAAAAGTACTATCTTGTATAATGGAAAAAAAAGAAAATTCTACCTAATTTAGGCAACCTAAATTAGGTAGAATTTTTTACACCGCCAAATATTACAACCCAGTGTAGTTATATGGAGTGATTTGCATCAGTTCCGCTTTGACGGAGTCTGAAACGTTAAGTGTTCCAATGAACTCATGTATAGACTGCTCTGTAACGGCAGCGTTAGTGCGGGTGAGAGCCTTCAGAGTCTCGTATGGTTTTGGATAACCCTCACGGGGTAGGATGGTTTGAATTGCCTCTGCCACCACATTCCAGCAGTTCTCCAAATCCTCTTTTATAACAGCCTCATTCAAAATAAGTTTGCCAAGCCCCTTCATAGTGCTGGCAATGGCTATAAGGGAGTGTCCCATAGGTACCCCGATGTTACGTATAACAGTAGAGTCTGTCAAATCCCTTTGCAAACGTGATACAGGCAGTTTGTGTGCAAGATGCTCAAGAATGGCAGTGGATATGCCCAAGTTACCCTCAGAGTTCTCAAAGTCAATAGGATTTACCTTGTGAGGCATAGCGGATGAGCCAACTTCACCAGCCTTAATGGTCTGCTTGAAGTACTCCATAGATATGTATGTCCAAAAATCCCTGTCCAAATCCATTATTATGGAGTTGATTCTCTTTAAGGCGTCAAACACCGATGCCAAGTTATCATAGTTTGAAATTTGAGTGGTCCATTGCTCACGCTGCAAGCCAAGATACTCACTGACAAACTTATTGCCAAATGCCTTCCAATCATAATTAGGGTAGGCTACATGGTGTGCATTGTAGTTACCTGTGGCACCGCCAAACTTAGCGGATATAGGAGCACTCTTCAGTAGTGCAAGTTGTTCCTCAAGACGATACGCAAACACCTTTATCTCCTTACCAAGACGGGTAGGAGAGGCTGGCTGACCATGGGTTTTGGCAAGCATAGGAATGTTTTTCCAATCCTCTGCAAAACCGTTAAGTTTGTCAATAAGACCTTGAAGGGCAGGAATATAGCACTCATTCAAACTGTCTTTGACTGCCATTGGAATAGAGGTGTTGTTTATATCTTGAGACGTAAGTCCAAAGTGAATAAACTCTTTGTATTGCTCCAAACCCATCTCGTCAAACTTGCCTTTAAGGAAGTATTCCACCGCCTTGACATCGTGGTTTGTTATTTTCTCAGTATCCTTAACAGTCTGAGCATCAGCAACAGAGAAATTCTTGTATATTGCACGCAATTTCTCAAAAACCGCCTTGTCAATGCCTTTTAGTTGTGGCACAGGCAGCTCACACAGAGCAATAAAATACTCAACCTCAACTTTTACTCTATATCTAATCAGAGCATACTCAGAGTAATACTCAGCAAGAGGTTCAACTTTGCTTCTGTATCGTCCGTCAATAGGAGAGACGGCTGTTAAATTTGTAAGTTCCATAATTTCATTCCGTCATTCTGAGCGTTAGCGAAGAATCTGTTGCTGATTAGTAAGAGATCCTTCACTTCGTTCAGGATGACGTGTGTTTGTTAAATAAATATTAATTGCGTAATAATAAATATAGGTAGCAACACCACAAGAGAGAACTTAATCATATAGCCAAAGAATGAAGGCATATCAATCTTGTTCTGCTCTGCAATGGACTTAACCATAAAATTAGGTCCGTTGCCAATGTAAGTCATTGAACCAAAGAATACCGCACCCATAGATATGGCTTTAAGGTACTCATCGTTGGCAAGACCAGCGGCAATGTCAGAAATATGTCCGGCACCCACAGCCATAGAGTTGAACACCATAGCGGTTGGAGCGTTGTCAAGGAAAGAACTGAGCAGACCTGTGCAATAAACATAGTGCCATGGAGCCTTAATAACTTCAGCAATTGCGGCACTTACAGACGGACTGCTAAGATATAGCAGGGCAGGAGCCATAGTTGCAAAGATACCAATAAACACACAAGCAACCTCAAGAATCGGGGTCCAAGAGTAGTTGTTGTCAATTCTAATCTGTTTTTTAGTGGTAAACCAAGAGCCCAAAATAATAAGAATGAACACCCATTCTCTTAGCAGTCTCAGATACCAAGGAGCGTTTTCAGCACCCATTGCAGGAATATAAGTTGAGTTAATGAACATAGTGCTGGCAATTACGCAAAGTAGCCAGAATATGTTAATGTATCCTCCGATACTCATTTTCTCATAATTCTTATTATCTGCCTCTATGCACTCTTTTGGCTCTTTCTTATAGAAATAGGTGTCAACAAAGAAATATACAATAAGCAGTAACAGACCTGTTACAAGCCACTCACCAATCATATTCTGCATCCACCAGGTAAATGGAGCACCTTTTTGGAATAGAAGGAATAGAGGAGGGTCACCAAGAGGGGAGAGCAGACCGCCGCAGTTGGCAACTATTGCTATAAAGAACAACATTGTGTGAGTCTTATACTTACGCTCAGAAATGTTTTTCATTATAGGTCTAATCATAAGCATTGCGGCACCTGTAGTACCCATAAATGAAGCCAAAGCCCAACCTATTGCCATAATAGCGGTGTTAGTGATAGGCTTAGCCTTCAAATCCCCTTTAATATTGATACCGCCCGTTGTTACAAACAGAGCCATAAGCAGCAAAATAAAAGGAATGTAATCATACACTACGGTGTGAAGGAACTCATGACCGCCACCATTGCAGCACATCCAAATGCCTACAGGCACACCTAAAATTAAAGACACATACAACTTGTGCAAGTTGCTTTCCCACCATTCGCCTGCCTTTGGCATCAGTGGAATAACAGCAATGCATAACAGCATCACTGCAAACGGAATTAACATCCAACCTGGAATACTCATAATATAAAAAAATTAGTCCAATTTCAGCACTTCCATAAACGCCTTCTGCGGCACTTCCACAGTACCAATCTGCTTCATGCGTTTCTTGCCTCGCTTCTGTTTTTCAAGCAGTTTACGCTTACGGGTAACATCGCCGCCATAACATTTGGCAGTAACATCCTTACGCACAGGCTTAATAGTTTCACGGGCAATGATTTTTGCCCCGATAGCCGCCTGAATGGCAATCTCAAACTGCTGACGAGGTATCAACTCTTTCAGTTTCTCACACATACGCCTGCCTATTGCAACAGCATTATCGGCATGAGTCAGCGATGATAGGGCATCCACGCTCTCACCGTTAAGCAGAATGTCAAGCTTAACAAGTTTTGACGGACGGAAACCGTTAATATGATAGTCAAACGATGCGTAACCTTTTGATATTGATTTTAGTTTATCATAAAAGTCAAACACAATCTCACCCATTGGCATATCGTAGAGAAGTTCAATTCTGCCTGCGGAAATATATTCCTGCTTTACAAGTTCTCCACGCTTGCCAAGGCAAAGTGTCATAATAGAGCCTATGAAATCAGTTTTTGTAATAATTGAAGCCCTTATATAAGGTTCT
The DNA here is from genome assembly GCA_045643245.1 of Candidatus Enterocola sp. GTDB lineage: Bacteria > Bacteroidota > Bacteroidia > Bacteroidales > Paludibacteraceae > Enterocola. The sequence goes on along the minus strand of JAZUKL010000044.1, from coordinate 3,210 downwards.
TCAATATGGTCAATCAGGGTGGGATCAGGCATACCTGAAGGGTTATGTACATCAAGAACCTCACCTTGTTTAGTGTAGATTTTGTATTGGACATTAGGAATAGTTGTAATAACGTCCATATTAAACTCACGGTCAAGCCTCTCCTGAACTATCTCCATGTGAAGCATTCCAAGAAATCCGCAACGGAAACCAAAGCCCAATGCGGCACTTGACTCATGCACAAAGGTAAGTGCGGCATCGTTTAGTTGAAGTTTCTCCATAGATGAACGCAAATCCTCATAATCTTCAGAATCTATAGGATATACGCCTGCGAATACCATAGGTTTAACCTCTTGAAAACCATCAATCGCACTCTTACAACCGCCCTCTACATGTGTAATTGTATCACCCACACGAACCTCTTTTGCAGTCTTGATACCTGATATAATGTAACCCACATCTCCGCACTTCAACTCATTCTTTGGCTCCATATCAAGCTTCAGAACGCCAATCTCATCAGCGTAATATTGCTTGCCGGTGTTTACAAACTTAACCAAATCTCCTGTGTGAATGGTGCCGTTTACAATCTTCATATAGGTTATAATTCCACGGAAAGAGTTGAAAACGGAATCAAAAATAAGGCATTGAAGCGGTGCGTCGGGGTCTCCTGTTGGGGCAGGAATACGCTCCACAATGGCATCAAGAATCTCTTTCACTCCCATTCCTGTCTTGCCGCTTGCCCTTATAATCTCCTCAGGTTTGCAACCTAAAAGTTCAACTATCTGGTCTTCAACCTCATCGGGCATAGCACTGTCCATATCCATCTTGTTCATAACGGGAATAACCTCAAGGTCATTCTCTATAGCCATATAAAGGTTGGAGATAGTTTGAGCCTGAATGCCTTGCGTTGCGTCAACTATAAGCAGGGCACCCTCACAGGCTGCAATTGAACGTGACACCTCATAACTGAAATCCACATGTCCCGGGGTGTCAATAAGGTTTAGTCTGTAGTTTTCACCTTTATAATTATAGTCCATTTGGATGGCATGGCTCTTTATGGTTATGCCACGCTCACGCTCCAAATCCATATCATCAAGCACTTGTTCCTGCATATCCTTACCCACAACGGTTCTTGTCTCCTCAAGCAGACGGTCTGCCAAGGTGCTTTTACCATGGTCAATGTGAGCGATTATGCAAAAGTTTCTGATATGTTTCACCGATGTATAATTTTTGAAAGTACAAAGATAGTAAAAAAGGGACAAGGGTCAAGGGACAAGGGTCAAGGATTTTAAGAAAGTTTTCAACATATAAAATTTATTGATAGGTATCTTTTGAGGCGTCTCCACCCCCGGAGTCGTACATGGGGAGGGACCCGTTAGGGTTACAAACCCTAATGGGAGGGGCTGAAACCCTTTACAAAAGGGTTGAAGTCCGAAGAAAGATACACTATCAATAAATTCTGTTGAAAACTTTACTGATTAACTGTCCATTGTCCACTATAAACTATCAACATTTTTTTGTAAATTTGCAACTCAAAAATTTCACATCACTTATGGGCGGTTTTTTCGGAACTATCTCCAAGTCAAGTTGCGTTGCCGATTTATTTTACGGCACAGATTACAATTCACATTTAGGCACAAAGAGAGCCGGTATGGCAACATACTCGCCGGTCAATGGCATGACCCGTTCAATCCACAACATTGAAGGGGCTTATTTCCGTTCAAAGTTTGAGGACGGGTTAGGCAAGTTTGAAGGCTCCCTTTCCGGTATCGGTGTAATATCAGACACCGATGCACAACCTATCATCCTTAATTCCCATTTAGGACGCTTTGCCATTGTAACTGTGGCAAGGGTTGACAATATGGAGGAGATAGAGCAGGAGTTGCTTGAAAAAGGCTATCACTTTACCGAATTGAGTTCAGGAAAAACCAATCAGACAGAACTTATTGCCACTCTTATTTGTCAAGGAAAAACAATAGAAGAGGGTGTTCAAATAATGTTTGACCGCATAAAAGGCTCATGCTCACTGCTTATTCTTACAGAGGACGGAATCATTGCCGTAAGAGACAAACTTGGCAGAACTCCAGTCATTTTAGGCAAGAAGGACGGGGCGATGGCTGTATCGGTTGAACCAAACGCATTTCCTAATTTAGACTATCAGATTGAATATTTTGTTGGACCTGGAGAGATTGTCAAACTGACCGCTGAAGGTTGGAGACAAATCCGTAAGCCTGGCGACAAAATGCAAATCTGCTCATTCTTTTGGGTATATTTTGGCTTTCCTTGCTGTGATTATGAGGGAATTAATGTTGATAAAGTGCGTAATTCATTAGGTGAGGCGCTTGGAAAGCGGGATGCTGAAAACGGAGAGAAGTATGACTTTGCCTGTGGTATTCCTGATTCCGGTATCGGACATGCCATAGGATACGCCATCGGGGCAGGCATTCCATATAAAAGAGGTATTCTGAAATATACCCCTACATGGCCTCGTAGTTTTATGCCTTCAAACCAGGCGATGCGTAACCTTGTAGCCAAAATGAAACTTTTGCCTAATAAGCAGATGCTTGACGGTCAGAGAGTTATATTCCTTGATGACAGTATTGTGCGTGGTACCCAACTTAAAGGAAATGTAAATATGATGTATGCCTACGGAGCCAAAGAGGTTCACATGAGAATTGCGTGCCCTCCTCTTATCTACTCCTGCCGATACCTTAACTTTTCCGCCACACAAAATGATTTGGAGCTTGTAACTCGTTATTATATAGAACAATATGAAGGTCGCCACGATGCAAACCTTCAGGAATATGTAGACCCAACGTCAGAGAAACATGCACGTTTGGTAGAGGATATAAGAAAGAGATTTAATCTTACATCATTGAAGTTTAACACAGTAGACGCTATGGTTAAAGCAATAGGACTGCCAAAAGAGAGAGTATGCACACATTGCTTTGACGGAAGCTCATATTTTTAAGTGAAAAAAGAAAAAAGAAAAGTTAAAAGTTGTTTCAATTTGTTCCTCCCTTTAGGGAGGTTAGGAGGAAACTTTTATTTTTTATTTTTTAACTTTTAACTAATAAATAGTTATGTTTGAAAGTTTGTCCGAGCGTTTAGAGCGCTCATTTAAAATTCTTAAGGGTCAAGGCAAGATTACTGAGATTAATGTTGCGGAGACATTGAAAGATGTCCGCAAGGCACTCCTTGACGCTGACGTGAACTATAAGACAGCCAAGG
>JAZUKL010000043.1:0-10400 GCA_045643245.1 Candidatus Enterocola sp. | reverse complement strand
CCTTTCTACTATACTTGGGCAGAGAGTAAGAACTATGCGTGGGATACAAACCCTGCCTCTTGGAACACCATAGTGGCTATGGAGGGTGATGAGTGCAAGACCCATACAAACCATAAATCCGCTTGGGCTCAAGGTGATGATGACTTTGGCTATTTCAAAGGACCTAAATCACAGAACGCACTCCTTAGCGGTAACAACTATCACGCACCGGATTACTCTAAGGCAAGCGGACTTAATGTGATTGATTTCCCTATGCACTGGACATTCAAATCTGCTGAAGGAGCGTTTAATATGGGTCGTCCTGACCAAGACCAATACTACAACGATGCCACATTCAACGTGGTTTACGTAGATTCTCATGACTACGGACCCGATGAGGATACACGTTTTGACGGAACAGAGGATACTTGGGCAGAGAACATGGACTTGATGTTTACATATCGTGGAATACCTTGTATATATTATGGTTCAGAAGTTCAGTTCCAAAAAGGTAAAATCTGTGACAAAGGTACCCTTGAGCCACTTATTAACACAGGTAGAGCATACTTTGGCGGCTATATAAAAGGTGAGGTCAGCGCTTCTAACTTTGGTGAATACACCGCACAGCCAGGAACCAACGCAGAGGCATCACTTTCACAACACCTGTCACAACACCTTATGCGTCTTAACAAGATTCGTCAGGCGATTCCTGCCCTGCGTAAAGGACAATACTCTGTAACAGGTTGTAACAGGAACGGTGCAATTGCCGCATTCAAACGCCGTTACACAGACAGCAATGTAGATTCATACGTGCTTGTGGCAATCTCAGGAGGCGCCAACTTCACAGGCATTGAGAACGGAACATATATAGACGCAATTACAGGCGATACAAAAACCGTTTCTAACGGAACACTCTCCGTATCCTTCTCAGGTAAAGGCAATATGCGCGTATATGTACTTTCCACCACTAAGACAAAAGCCCCTGGCAAGATTGGGGGTGACACATATTATCTATATAGTTCATCAAGAGGTGGCGTAACACCTAAGAAATGGGACGGTACAGAGATGGAACTTGAAGATGACCCAACCCCTCCGGGACCTGTAACAGAGCCTTGCCTGACAACGGCAGATGAGATGGCGGTATTCTTTACCAAACCAGATGATTGGGGGAAGAGCATAAAAGTGCATATTTGGGGCGGCACAAAGGAAACAAGTTGGCCAGGACTTTCGGCCACAAGCCTTGGCAACGGTGTTTACAAATTCACAGTTCCAGCGGAATACGGCACACCTAAAAATATTATATGGAACAGCAACGGTAGTCCGCAAACTCAGAACCTTGATTTCAAGAACCACTATATGTACACTAAAGATGGTCCTACAAGTACTGTAATTACAAAAATATGTCCTCTGGTTGATGCGGAAGATGTGTATGAGGACGCTGAGCAGGAATCTGTAAACAACGCACCTGAAGACAACTTGTATCATGACTTGCTTGGCCGTACATACGAGTATCCAGTACATCCAGGTATATATATGCATAATGGTCAAAAGTACCTGCATTTCGGCTGGTAACACTACCCCGTTATAATTTTCTATAAATAAGAATGCAACTTGTCCCACAATATGAGACAAGTTGCATTTATATTTGCATCTGTTAATAAATTGCATTGTACAAAAGTGTAACTTATTGAAATAAATTTTTTATCTTTGTAGGTAAACTTTGAATTAACTCATATAGATGAAAGACGCTTCTTTTAGTTTATCTGATTTAGGATTACAGAAACACCTGTCAACTCAGTTGTATGATGATATGGCGTTAGATGACAATGGCAACTTTATCCCATTTGATGAACAGGTGGCAATGGTAACACACTACCTTGTTCTCTTAAATAGTGGAATAACATTACCATATAGCTTAAGAGCACAGAAATTGATTGAGCGTTGGACAAAAATATACAAAAAAGAACACCCATACGAAATTGGTATTAGCGAGGAACCTTATATACAAACAACCTTATTCAAGGAAGTTTTCAATGTTCCCTTTCCAGGACCCAAAAATCCAAAATTCACTTTTATAGATTTATTCGCAGGCATTGGCGGATTTAGAATGGCATTACAAAATTTAGGTGGGCAATGCGTATTCTCCTCAGAATGGGATGAACAAGCAAAAAAAACTTATTATGCAAACTATGGCGAAGTCCCATTTGGAGATATTACCAAAGAAAGCGTGAAGCAATGTATTCCTGATAATTTTGATATATTGTGTGCCGGGTTCCCTTGCCAGGCTTTTTCAATTGCAGGTTACCAAAAAGGGTTTGAAGACACTAGAGGAACTCTTTTCTTTGATGTTGCAGAAATCATAAAAAGGAAACGGCCCAAAGCCGTTTACCTTGAAAACGTCAAAAATTTGGCATCCCATGACAATGGCAACACTTTCAAAGTAATAAAGACGACTCTTGAGGAACTTGGATATAAAGTATTTTCAAAAGTAATGAATTCTATGGAATATGCTAATATTCCTCAGAACAGAGAACGTATATTTATAGTATGCTTTGACCCAAAGCAAATTGCAAATTACGATACATTCTCGTTCCCTCAAAAAGAACATTTAACGAAGACCATTAAAGATTGCATCGACTATAGTGATAACAATATTAAATTATTTTACACAGACAAAATGTCTCATTATAAAGAACTAACAACTAATATCACATCTCAAGATACAGTTTATCAATGGAGAAGACAATATGTTAGAGAAAACAAAAGCAAAGTATGTCCCACTCTTACCGCAAACATGGGTACTGGAGGTCATAACGTGCCTCTCATACTTACAGACAAAGGCATAAGAAAACTTTCCCCTAAAGAATGTTTGAATTTTCAAGGATTCCCTAAAGAATATAAATTTCCTAATATTGCAGATTCTGCCAAATACAAACAAGCAGGAAATTCTGTTGTTGTACCCTTAATATATAAAGTATGTCAGCAAATAACCAAAACAATGTCGCAAAATTCCTAGACACATGGCAAAATAATGTTAAATATTTTGACATGCTCAGACTTATGGCAAGTCTTTCTAAATTATTTTCAGTTAGTGATGTCCCATATTTAGATTATAGATTAGCAGAAAATCTATTTTGCAAATATTATGTTGCCCTTAATGATGCACGATCATGCACAGCATATGATGCACGATTAGCCAATTTAGGTATTGGAATAAAAACATTTATATTAAATAACAATACATCTGTAGAAAAGATCGCTGAATTTAACAAATTAAAAGAAGAACTGGACAAATATAAGGGATATGATCTGGCTTACAAATTAGGGGAATTTAGAAATGAGAGAATGGTAATAGCAAACTCCATGTACAATGTTACAGAAACTCAATATCATATAGTAGGAAGAACAAAAGGCAATCTGCGCATATTCAATTTACCATATGAGCAAGTCAACCTAAACAACATAAAAGTTACCAAGAGTGATTCAAAAAGTCTTCATTTTACGGATGATAAAAACGAATATTACTTCAACAGAAGTAAAACTGTTTTATTAAAAAGGTTTAACGTACCCGCAACATTTAAAGATGTTAATGTGAACATTTTAGAAAACCCATTTGAGTTGCTTGAAAAGCTATTTTCTGAAACAGATAGACAAGTATCTATTACCGAATCTAAACAGGACTACATAGTATTACCATTATATTCTACCAGGACACATCAAGTTCCAGCTAAATCCGGGCTCAACCAATGGAATGCAAAGGGTCGCCCACGTGACGAAAATGAAGTTTATATACCCGTACCTAAGTTTATTCACCACAAATATCCAAACTTTTTTCCTGACAGGGAAACACCATTTTCTTTGTTATTACCCGACGGCAAAACTATTCTATCAGCAAAATTATGTCAATCGGACAGCAAAGCCTTAATGACAAACCCAAACAAAGACCTTGGCGAGTGGATTTTACGAAAAGTTTTACACAAGAAACCAGGCGAATTGCTTACCATGTTTGACCTTGAAAAAGCAGGTATTGATAGTGTCTGCATAGTAAACACCCATAAAATCAACGAAAAAGATGGGACTCCCATATATTCTATTTCTTTTGCTGATAATTATGTTTCTTATTCCGATTTTATTGAAGATTAATTATGACCATCCTTCAAGTTATCCTTGAACGTTCCTGATACACCTCCAGCAACCATTTGCTTAGTTGCAAATCCACTTGTTGCATGGTGGATTCAATTTTTTTAGGGGAGAGTTGGCACTCCCAAAGGACAATGATGTGCCATCCTGCTTCTGACAGTATGCGATATTGCTCTGCATCGCGGTCTTGATTACGCTTAATCTTACGCTTCCAAAACTCCACATTGGTTTTAGGCATCTTGAATTTGGGGCAACCTTGATGTCCATGCCAGAAACATCCGTTAATAAAGATTGCTGTATGGTATCTGCGTAACACAATGTCTGCCTTGCCAGGCACGCTTTTTACATTAAGCCTATATCTATACCCGGCACGCCACAACCATCGCCTGACTTTAATTTCAGGTTTGGTGGCACTGCCATGAATGCTTGCCATACAACGGTGTCGCTGCTCTGCTGTTAATTTGTCAGACATAGTTACAGAAACAAATTTACAACTTTTCCCAATAAAATTGAGCGGTTTTTACAACTTTTTGCCGTAAGTGTAGATGTTTTTATTAAAAAAACTCTGCAAAGTTTGGCAATATCAGCAAATTACACTAATTTTGCAGTCCTAAAATTTTTAATATGAAAAAGACTTTACTATTTATTGCTACAAGTATTGCATTTGCAACTACTGCTATGGCAGCCAGTTTGAGCATAGGCATTGAAGCCGGTTATGATTTTGCTGACGTAAAGACATCATCAAGCGTACAGACCAGCCTTGCCGTAAACAATTCATCATCGGGGCTACTATCTTATTATACAGAAAAATACAGAATAGAAAAAATAGCCGGCACATACGATGCTGTAATGATTGGAGGAATTCCTAAATCAGGTGCCATAGTAGAATCTCGTACAGATGTAGGCAGAATACCATCATTGCACGGTTTCCATGTAGGTCCTACATTCAACTGGACATTCTCTGACAAAATAGGATTAGGCTTAAGATTTGGTATCAACTATCACTATTTAAGAACAAACGGCCATGTGTTTGACAGTTCAGAAAGCAGGTCATTAATTAATGACAAAAATAAATTTTCAGGATACAACACCACTTCACATTCTCTAAACATTCCTATCCGTTTGTCATACACTTGGGAGTTACCAAAAAACTGGAACATTTGGATAATGGTTGGTCCAAAACTTGACATAAACCTTTCTTGCTATGAATCATTCAATGTGAATGTTGATGGTACTTGGCACTCTTACTATATGGACTATTTGGCAGGTAAATGCTATGCTGACAATAAACTTGTGCCTTGGGAGGAACCTATCGGTATCTCAGCTGACAAAAGAGAGAAGTATCATAAATTTAACCCATTATCAGTATATTGGGGACTTGGCTTTGGTTTTGGATATAAAAACTTAAGCTTCTCAGTGCTATATGACTTTGGATGCACTAACAGATTCTATCTTGGTTCAGAAACCTATCAGAGAGCAACCGCAGTTGACCCTGTAACCGGATTGCTATTGGATGACCTTGCAGTTGAAACAACTCAATACAAACAAAAAATGATTGACAATGAATTGGTTGTTTCAATAGCCTATACATTCCCTATTATAAAGAAGAGTGTAAAGATGACTGGCAAACGCAAGGGTGAATTAACCAAACACAGAATTGCTGCAAATGCTGAAAAAGAGGCGGAAATTAAAGCCATCATTGATGAGTATTGCAAATAATTTTGTACGCCGCGCTTTGGCGACTATAAATAATGTCTAACAACTAATTAAAAAATTTAATTTATTATGGCAAAAAGAACATTTAACCAGCAGGGCAATGAAGATTTTGATTGGTCTGCATTTGAGAACGGCTCAGTTGAGTCTTCCATGAGTAAGGAAGAGCAACAAAAAGCCTATGACCAAACCCTAAACCAAATCAAGACAGATGAGGTTGTAGAGGGTACAGTAATTTCTATTAACAAACGTGAGGTAGTTGTAAACATTGGCTACAAGTCAGACGGTATTGTCTCAATGAACGAGTTCCGTTACAACCCCGATTTGAAGGTGGGTGACAAGGTAGAGGTTTACATTGAATCACAAGAAGATAAAAAAGGACAATTATTACTTTCTCATAAGAAGGCAGTAAGTTCTCGCTCTTGGGATAGAGTTAATGCCGCACTTGAGAATGATGAAATAGTTAAAGGCTTTATTAAGAGCCGTACAAAGGGCGGTATGATTGTTGACGTTCTTGGCGTTGAGGCATTCCTTCCAGGCTCTCAGATAGATGTTAAGCCTATCAGAGATTATGAAGTGTTTGTTGGAAAGACTATGGACTTCAAAGTTGTTAAAATCAACAATGAGTTTAAGAATGTAGTTGTTTCTCACAAGGCACTTATTGAGGCTGAACTTGAGCAACAGAAGAAAGAGATTATCAGCAAACTTGAAAAAGGTCAGATTCTTGAAGGTACAGTTAAGGGTATAGAGCCATACGGCTGTTTCATTGACCTTGGCGGTGTTGATGGTCTTATTCATATAACAGACCTATCTTGGGGTAGAGTAAATCACCCGTCTGAGATACTTACACTTGACCAAAAGATTAACGTTGTTATCCTTGACTTTAATGAGGAGAAGACACGTATTGCTCTTGGTCTTAAACAACTTACACCTCAACCATGGGAGGCTCTTGATCCTAACCTTAATGTTGGCGACAAGGTTTCAGGTAAGGTGGTTGTAGTTGCTGACTACGGTGCATTTGTTGAGATTGCTCCGGGTGTTGAGGGTCTTATCCACGTTTCTGAAATGAGCTGGTCACAGCACCTGCGTTCTGCTCAGGAATTTGTTAAGGTTGGCGACACTATTGAGGCTCAAATCCTTACACTTGACCGTGATGAGCGCAAGATGTCTCTTAGTATCAAGCAACTTAAACAAGACCCATGGATTAACATAGATGAGAAATATGCAGTAGGCAGCAAGCATACCGCTAAGGTTCGCAACTTCACTAACTTTGGTGTATTTGTAGAACTTGAAGAGGGTGTTGATGGTCTTATCCACATTTCTGACTTGTCATGGACAAAGAAGGTTAAACATCCTTCAGAGTTCACAACACTTGATGCCGACATTGACATCATAGTTCTTGAAATAGATAAGGAGAACAGACGTTTGAGCCTTGGTCACAAACAGCTTGAAGACAACCCATGGAGTATATATGAAACAACATACGCTGTTGACTCTATACATCAGGGTAAGATAGTTGATATGAAGGACAATGGTGCCATCATATCTCTTGAAGAGGGTCTTGAGGCTTTCACAACTCCTAAGCACCTTGTAAAAGAGGACGGTTCACAAGCAAAACTTGGCGAAACTCTTGATTTCAAGGTAATTGAGTTCAATGAAGACAAAAAACGTATCTTTGTTTCTCATAGCCGTACTTTTGAAGACCTTCAAAAAGCAGCCGCTGCTGAAAGTGAGAAAAAGGAAGAGAAGAAAGCAAAGAAATCTTCTAAGAAAGAGAGTGCTTCTCAAATGGAGAAGACTACCCTTGGCGATATAGAGGGTCTTGCTGAACTTAAGGCAGAACTAACAAAGGCTGCAGTTAAAAAAGCCGCCGCTAAGGCAGAGAAGCCGGCTGAAGAAAAGCCAGCTGAGGAGAAACCTGCTGAAGAGAAACCTGCAAAGAAAACAACAAAGAAGGCTGCTAAGGCTGACGATGCTGAAAAGGCAGAAAAGGCTCCCGCAAAGAAGACTACAAAGAAAGCGGCAAAAGCAGATGATGCTGAAAAAGCAGAATAATTGCGGCACAGCCTCAATTAATAATAAAAAAAGAAGAGTTGAAAAATTCAACTCTTCTTTTTTTTACTATTCTTTATTCACTATTCACTAAATAAACTTTCCCGTCACAGACTCCTTACACTTCCTTAGTTCTTCTGGCGTACCCTCAAATACAATGTTTCCACCCTCTTCCCCGCCACCGGGACCAAGGTCAACAACATGGTCTGCCTGAACTATGACATCAGGATTGTGCTCAATTACAATTAGCGTATGACCTTTTGCCACAAGAGAGTCAAATGCTTTAAGTAGCGTTACTATATCAGATGAATGCAAGCCTGTTGTAGGCTCATCAAAAATAAACACTCTGTTTTTCTGATTTCCTGATGCCAAAATAGATGCAAGCTTCACCCTCTGGCTCTCTCCGCCTGAAAGAGTGCTTGAAGATTGCCCTAACCTTATATAACCTATTCCTACATCCTGCAATGGTTTAAGGCGTTTCACTATTCGCTGTGCAGTTGTATCGGGGTCTTCTGAAAAGAATTCAATAGCCTGATTTACAGTCATACACAGCACATCATAGATATTTACACCCCTATACTTTACATCAAGCACCTCCTGCTTATACCTTTTGCCATGGCAGGCCTCACACTCAAGCACCACGTCAGCCATAAACTGCATCGGAACCACTATAGTTCCATCTCCTTGACACTCTTCACACCTGCCACCAGGAGTATTGAATGAGAAATATGCGGCTGTATATCCCATTTGCTTTGCAAGTTGCTGCTCAGCAAAAAGATTTCTTATTTCATCAAAAGCCTTAAGATATATGCAAGGGTTTGAGCGTGATGACTTTCCAATAGGGTTTTGGTCAACCATCTCAATGCCGTCAATAAGATTCAAACTGCCTTCTAATGTTCCAAAACTGCCTACATGCTCAACGGCATCACCTCTGTATCGTTTGACAGCCCCGTAAAACACATCTTTTACAAGAGTTGACTTACCGCTACCGCTAACACCTGTAACCACAGTCATAACCCCAAGAGGAAACTTTACACTAAGATTCTTTAAATTATTTTGAGTTACCCCTTTTATTTCAATATAATTACTCCATTTACGGCGGACTGTAGGAACAGGTCTCTTTATAAGTTTGTCAACATAATCTTTTGGAGAACCTTGATAAACCACCTTACCGCCAAGTCTGCCCGCTCCCGGACCTATATTTATTACATAGTCAGCGGCGGCAATAATATTTTCATCATGCTCAACCACCACCACTGTGTTGCCAAGTTGCTGCAACCTGCGTAATACACCTATCAGTTGTTCAGTGTTTTTTGGATGCAATCCAATACTTGGCTCATCAAGAATATACAATGAACCAACCAAACTGCTCCCAAGTGAAGTTGCAAGGTTAATACGCTGGCTTTCACCTCCTGAAAGAGTGTTTGACGCTCTATCCAGTGTCAGATACTCCAATCCTACATCAATCAGATATTTTAACCTTGATTTTATTTCAAAAAGCAGTTTTTCAGTTGCAACCTTCTCATAATCAGATAGTTCTATATTCTCAAAAAACTCAAACAACCGTAATACGGGCATCGCGGTAAGTTCACTTATTGACTTACCGCATATTTTAACATATTGAGCCTCATGCCTTAACCTAGTGCCTTCACAATCAGGGCAAACTGTCTTGCCTCTGTATCGGCTGAGCATAACCCTATACTGAATCTTATACTGATTCTGCTCAACAAACTTAAAGAAAGCATTAAGTCCGTAAAAATATTCATTGCCCGTCCAAAGCAACTTTTTCTGCTCTTGAGTAAGTAGATAATATGGCTTGTGAATAGGGAAACCGAACTTTGAAGCATTGGCAATAAGATTCTGCTTATCCTCCCCCATCAGTTTGCCACGCCATGGAGCAATGGCATCTTCATAAATTGAGAGAGTTTTATTAGGCACCACTAAATTTTCATCTATGCCTATAATATTTCCAAACCCCTGACAGGTAGGGCAAGCACCCATAGGACTGTTGAAATTGAAAAGTTGCTCAGACGGTTCCTCAAACTTTATTCCGTCTGCCTCAAAGTTTTCAGAGAACTCCTTATCACCCACATAACACACCCCGCCACCTTCATAAAAGGCTGTCTCAACTGAATCTGCCATTCTGTTCAGAAATGCCTGTTCTGCAGATGCTGTAAATCTCTCAACCACAAGCAACAACTTACAATATGGCTTTGTATTGTCAAAATCATCAATTCTAACCACTTCACCGTCAACGCATACACGGCTGAATCCCAAAGTTTTAAGTACACGCAGTTTAGATGTGTCCTTTATTGGAGCCATCAGCATTGACTGCTGACCTTCAGGCATCTGTGAAATGTAGGCAAGCACATCCTTTACAGTGTGTTTTGTAACCACTTCACCTGACACGGGAGATACGGTCTTGCCTATACGGGCGAAAAGAAGTTTGAGATAGTCATAAATCTCTGTGGAGGTGCCTACTGTTGAGCGTGGATTGCGGGTCTTAACCTTCTGCT